>NZ_QUHG01000008.1:0-140612 GCF_003479505.1 Roseburia sp. AF15-21
AGAGCTGGAAGTAGTAAATAACGTAAAAAGACCGCAGCAGTTGGGAAATGTAGGGGAGACTAGCTATGGAACGTCAAGTGAAAAAATTGGTGATTTTACAGAATTAGAAGGAAGTACTGTAGACGAGATATTGGATAGAATTCCAGATGAAGCAGTTTTGAGAGAGTTATATCCAGTACAGGGAGGAGCTACAGAAGGATTTGAGTTTAAGTGGGTTCAGAATGGGCAGACATATAGAGTTAGAGTACACAATGCGGACCCAAGTGCCCCGGTTGGCTCTAATGCTTATAATGGTTGGGTTGTTAGAGTTCAACGTGGTAGAAGATATTTTGACCCTACAATAAATGATTTTCGTGAAGCAAAGTATTTTAATCCCAATGGTCCGGATTATGATGAGGTTATTATTAATGATACACATATACCAATCTTGGATCCATATCAAAATTGAATTAGTGGGTGATTAATGGAGGTGTTAAGGATATTGGATGAAAAAAAATTAGAGGAGTTGGTCTCCAATATGGATGATAGAATTAGAATGCATGATTATTCCAAAGAACAACTTTTGTTGTTAATTGAAGACTATGTAACAATTAATTTTCAAGGTATGAAGTATCAGACAAGAGAGGCAATATTGAATATGATATGTGATGCTGTGAATTATTATGATATAGGAAAAGATTTAAATTGGGAATCAATTATTGCTATAAGGGAAGATTTGGAAGATGATTTGAAAGAATATGTTGATGAGATTATTTCTATGCACCACAACTAAGCCTCCCCACCGGCAGGCTTAATTAGTAGTCTCACTACCATATATTAACAGAATTTCTTAGGTTCATAGGGCTTACCATCCCGTAATACAGCATAGATTACGGTGGTAAGCTTTCTTGCTACTGCGCCAGTGGCAGTCAGATGGTGTTTGCCCTGTTCACGCTTCTTTTTGTAATAGGCATTTAAAGGACTGTTGTAAAAAGAACAGGTGGTTGCAGCAGCAATCATGCCGATTCCCGGAAGTGTATGGAGGTAACAATCAAACTTCTCATAGTAACTGAGAATTTCATGGTCAAGAGCTTTCAGCTGTTCATTAAGGAAATTCAATCGGTCAATCAGCTGTTTTAACTGAAAAGCGGACGCATCTTGTGCTATCTTAATACCAAAGGTATCAGCCGCAACATCTTTGATAGAAACAGTTTTTTTATGGTAAGTTTGTTGTGGCTCTTATCTTTTATAATTTCAAAGAGCTCATCTATTGTGGTGTTCTAAATGTTTTTAGGGATAAGGTACTTTTCAAGAATGTCCATGGATGTGCCGAGCCATAGAGAGGAAAACTGTTTTTCGTATTCCGGGAAAATCTGTTCCATAATCGTACTGATGCGAAGCTTGATTTTTGTTCTGGAGGAAACAACAGAATCCCGGTAACGGCATAACTGCCGCATGGCAAGTATGTTTTCATCTGCCATGGAAGTAGCCTCAAACTGCCCCAAGCGTATTATTTCTGAAATCAGAAAAGAATTGATGGAATCAAACAATAGGAGAATGAAAAATGAGAGCTAGAATGAAAGATGAACATTATTTTAACACTTTAATCCAAAAGGAAAGAAAATATATAATAATGTTTGAAGATGCCGTAAAAAAAACAGCTCTTGAAAAAGGAGAATTAGATAGAGGTACTTGTAATGGATATAGTATTTTAATTAATTCCTATGAAAAAGAAATCAATTTATTATATTCTTTAGGAGAAAATTTGGAAACGATTGAAGAATGTTACAAAAAATTATTGTTTTATTATAGCAAGATGTGGGACAGAAAATATGGCTATATTGAGTTGGTAAAAGTGCTTTCATTGGGGGTATTGTTCAAAGTTAATAGGAGTGACATATTTGAATTAGAGCAGAGGCTTATATCTGAAAAGTTTGATGACTATTTAGTAAATACCTTGATTAAAGAAATTGATTCTACTTGGGAGCGAGAAGGAGTTGAGTTTGAATTTGAAGTATACGAATGCTTAAAACAAATTTTGGATAATGATGAAATAATAGCTTGTGAAGCATTGAAAGAGTATTTACAGGAAAAATGGTACGAAATACATAGGGAATGTGCTTGGTATGATAGTCATAAATCAAGCAAAAATGTGTATTATGGGTATTGGAGTTTTGAAGCAGGTGCTATTGCTAAAATACTAAATCTGGATGATAGTAGCTTAAAGGATGTACCATATTATCCCTATGACTTGGTTCGCTATAAAAAATAAAATTTATTATGGTTGTACAAGACAGTTTCAACTTTTGTGTAAATCATATAGTGAAATAATTAATATAGTTGGTATTATTCTGAGTATTGCCCCAATCCAAAGACAGGTGCTATATTTAAAATGAAGGGTAGAGGGCATGGACAAGCCAATATTGAGTTTTTAGAAACTAATGGACTGGAATACAATATTTCCAGATGCTACGTCGCAACCATAAAATATAAGGAGAAATTTCCTGATTTGGACATAACAAAAGATATCGATTTGGCAGAAGAGTATATTTCCGGGAGCATTACCCAGCCAGAAAGTATCTAAAGGGTAAGACCGTGGAAGATTTGTGTAAGGAATTTGTTCCAGTAAGCGATAATAAATGTTCTATAAAGATTTGCGGAACAAGTCCCCGTATGTTGGAGTTGCTAGTAAAATTTTGCCGAGGTGGGAATACGAAACAAGCCTTTCTGGATGTAAAGCTGTTCCTGCGAAAACTCAGGAGATACCTTGCCAAGCAGATTGATATTACTGCTGGTATGAACCTATATTTTTTCGGTTGAGATAATGAGTATGGAAGACTTTTTATGTGGGCTGTTAAGTAAGGAGATAGTATGTCCTATTTTTCCTGATGATTTCATTTTAGAGAAAAATTATTATGAAACAATATAATTTTAATTATGTGAGAGTAATAATTTTTTGATATTTTCCTTAACGCTTTAAAACACCCATGTTACAATGGCATGCAACAGATGGAGATGGGTAGAGAAAATAGCAAATATGTGGTAAAATTTTAGTCAGATGCAATGGTTGCCTTGTAAAATATGGAAATAAAATTGAAGAAATGTTGGATTGTATTTTTTGTGGAATATGAAACAGATGAAACGGTCGGATTTAGTAAATAAAAGGTTAATTGGTATACTAAAATGAAAAAAGATTATTCATATAAAGAGAATATAATATGCTTGGGTGAAAAACAAATTATATTCAGTGAAAAGATTGCACAGGTAATAGAATTTGAAAAATGTGTGGTAATAAGAAATAAGTATTCAACGGCTCATCCTACAAATAATTTAGCAGCATATGACTTTAGTGGTAATAAGATATGGAAAATAGATGATGTTATTAAGCCATTGACTCCACAGACTGTTGTGTCTATTGGAAAAAAAGATTGCCAATATGTAAGCATCATAACATTTACTGGATTAAATTTTTTGATTGAAGCAGACACTGGTCAAATTATAAATAGAAAAATAACGAAATAGAAAACGAAACAGCAGAGGTATCTTAAAATTTTTAAATATAAGGGAGGAAAAGCAATGAAAAAAGTGTTTGAAGATTATTTTTCAGAAATACAGGCGGATATGGTGGCAATATGCCTGGAATATGTGGAAAAAAGAGCAGAGAGGATTTATATTTATTGTTCTTGCGAAAAAGGTATGCTATCAAGTGGTTTCTTTTTTTTAGTTAATGGTAAAATTGTAAAGAAGAATCGGCTAAATGATGTTATAGTAGAGGGGCAAAAAGAATACGATGTTTCGATACCTAGACAATCGCAAGCAGTTAATATTATTAATGATGATATCGTGGCTCTCAAAAAGGTATGTCAGGAACATCAAAAGGAAATGCCAACGCAGATTAAACTGGTATATGATGTTGCAGCTAATAGATTAAATGCAGATTATAAATATGACATAATATTTAGCAATGATAAAAAGAAGACCGCATATGATGTTTTAGAAGAATGGTATCAGTTAGAAAAAAGTAAAGAGGAATAATTCTGGAAAGTTGGCACGGAAAAATGGACAATCCTCTTGATCCCCCAAAGATATTGTAAACTGTTTTCCATTGTTGTAAGTCAATACAAGAATAAAACATTTATATATGCTACTGATAAAGGGGAAGTGTTTATGAAATGGTATGATGAAATAGCACACCGGAATTAAAAAATATTTTGATAGAGAGAGTATTTGTTAAACCAAAATGGTGAATACAGATACTCTTTTTTGTGCTGGAAATAAGGAGTCTATCCATTTATTTAATTATATTTTCTCTAATTGACAATTGCTCAAATCATGTTATACATAAATATATGATACGAAAATGATAAAATATAAAAATCGTATCAACATGAACTGCGAAAGGTTCCATATGCTGTATATCACAATACATAGTAAGAGAATAAGGAAAGAAACAAGAAGAGAACAGAGACAAAGAGAAGAAAGTAGGTGGAATTATGGATAAGATGAATTTGGCTTACTGTAACGAATGTGAGGATTTGGTAGAATTTACAGAGCAAGAGGAGATAGTTGAGGAATATTATAGGGGAGAATTGGTTCGGTTTAGATTTAAAGTTGGGCGTTGCAAAGAGTGCGGGCATGAAGTCGCAACAGATATAGACTATAATACAAGAAGGTCTGAAGAAAAAATAGAAGCATATAAGAGACTAAAGGGAATCATTTTACAGGATGATATAGTTGAAATATTAGAGAAATATGATGTGGGAAAAGAGGCGTTAGCAGATATAGCCGGATTTGGAAAAGCAACCATAAAGAGATATTTTGAGGGATATATTCCTACAAAAAAATATTCCGATATTTTAAGCAAATTTTTAAATGATGAAAGATTTTTCTATAGTAAAGTTGAGGAAAACAGGCATAAATTAAAAGACAGTGCATACAAGAGACTTATTGCCAGATATTCGAAATTAAAAGACATTTCAGAATCGAAAATTGAACAGGTTGCCAATTATATTATTACAAATTTGGGGGAGGTTACCCCTCTTGCATTAGAAAAATTATTAGCATTTTCGAATGGCGTTAATTATGCGTTAAATGGAAAGAGATTATTATTAGAGGAGTGTCAGGCATGGCAACATGGCTATGTGTATCCGGAGATATATAATAAGTACAAAAAATATAAATTTAATCCGATTGATAATGGAATAAATAGTACGCATGGATGCATGTTATCGAAGCTTACTGCTGATGAAATAAAAGCAATAGATTTAGTAATTAAAACATTTGGAGTTTATTCACCAAAAACACTTGAATTAATCAGTCATTCGCAAACCCCCTGGATTGAAAAAAGAATTGCATATAAAGATGATGAGCCGGGGAATGAAGTAATAGATGAAACATCTTTAAAAAAATATTTTGTAGATAAGCAACTGAATACAGAAGAAAAAATAGTTTCGTATATTATGGCTACGTTAAAGATATAGTTTGACCCCACCCCTTGACACCCATAGTATAATAAGAAGAAAACCAAGGATGAGAGGATGATAATTATGAGGCGTTCCAGACAGATGTCGGAATCAATAGAACTTGGAATCGTGCTGGCGTTGGCTGGAGGATTTATGGATGCGTATTCCTATATGTGCAGGGATGAAGTATTTGCTAATGCGCAGACGGGAAATATGTTATTGCTCGGAATCAATTTATCGGAGAGAAATTGGGGAATGGCATTACATTATCTGTTCCCGGTGCTGGCATTTGCGGTGGGAATAGCGCTGGCAGATGTAGTACGGGTACATGCAAAAGATAAGAGCCTGTTTCATTGGCGGCAGCTTTCTGTATTATGTGAAGCACTGGTGCTATTTGTGGTATGCTTTTTTCCACAGAGCATGAATCTGGCAGCCAACAGTCTGACTTCACTGGCATGTGGCATACAGGTGGAGAGCTTCCGGAAGATTCATGGCAATGGAATTGCAACGACAATGTGCATTGGAAACTTAAGAAGCGGGACACAGAACTGGTGTGATTTCCATTATACGAAGAATAAAGAATCCGCGTTTAAAGGAATGCTGTATTATGGAATCATCTTAATGTTTATTATTGGAGCAATTATTGGAAATGCCTTTGTGAAATTATTGGCAGAGAAAGCAATTCTGATATGTGCAGCCGTGTTGTTCATGGCATTCATTATGATGTTTGTAGACAAAGAAAAAGCTTTGGAGCAGTAGTATTACTGCTTCAGAGCTTTTTTGATTGCGGTAAAGCTTTCTTTACTGATAACATGTTCCATTTTGCATGCATCTTCTGTTGCGATTTCCTTTGGTACACCAAGACTTTCTAACCAGGTAGAAAGGAATTCATGACGTTCATAAATCATTTCTGCAATTTCACGACCGGAATCGGTAAGATAGATGAAACCGGAATCGGTTACCGTAATATGATTCTTTTCTCTTAAATTCTTCATTGCAATGCTGACACTGGATTTCTTAAAGCCAAGTTCATTGGCAATATCTACAGAACGAACCACAGGAAGCTTTTTGCTCAGCATAAGAATAGTCTCAAGATAATTTTCTGCTGATTCATTTGTTGCCATATAACAACACCCCCATTAACGTTTTTTCTATAATAATACATGAATTTAGGTAAGTATAACATATTAAGCCGAACATATCAAATCATAAAGTGAATCTAAAAAATGCTTCTTAATGAGAAAAAATTCTCAAAAACGTTCTTGACAACTAATGATGGTTAGAATATACTAACCAATGAAATGAGAAAAAATTAACAATAGCACAATAGAAAAGAGGAGAGTATGATGCCTTTATCTATGGTAAAAGAAGGAGAGCCGAACGTAATTAAGAAAGTCGGCGGTAAAGAAGAAACAAGAAGATTTCTTGAGAACCTTGGCTTTGTTGCCGGTGGTACAGTAACAGTGGTATCTGAGGTAAATGGAAATATGATTGTAAATGTCAAAGAATCCAGAGTAGCAATTGGAAAAGACATGGCAAATAAGATTATGGTGTAACAGCCAGAAGGAGGAAATTATGAAGACATTAAAAGAAGTAGCCTGCGGTCAGACCGTAAAGGTGAAAAAACTGTCCGGAGAGGGACCGGTAAAGAGACGTATCATGGACATGGGTATTACCAAGGGCGTGGACGTTTATGTAAGAAAGGTTGCTCCACTCGGTGATCCGGTAGAGGTGACAGTTCGAGGCTATGAGCTTTCTCTTCGTAAAGCAGATGCAGAAATGATTGAAGTAGAGTAAATTTTTTTGCACATAGGTTAGCAAACACTAACATAAGGAATACTAAGCTAACATCGAAACAGTCCGACTAACAAAAGAAACATTGGACTAACAGCATAGAAAGGATCTATGCAGGAAATTCAAAAATGATAAAAGAAAGAAGAAAAGAGGAGTAAAAAAGATGGCGATTAAAATTGCATTAGCAGGAAATCCCAACAGTGGAAAAACCACATTATTTAATGCTCTGACAGGTTCTAACCAGTTCGTAGGTAACTGGCCGGGCGTAACTGTAGAGAAAAAAGAAGGAAAGTTAAAAGGTCATAAGGATGTAACAATCATGGACTTACCAGGTATCTATTCCTTATCACCATATACACTGGAAGAAGTTGTTGCAAGAAATTATCTGATTAACGAACGTCCGGATGCAATCTTAAATATTGTAGATGGAACCAACATCGAGAGAAACCTTTATCTTTCTACACAGTTAATGGAACTGGGAATTCCGGTTATCATGGCTGTAAACATGATGGACTTGGTAAAGAAATCCGGAGACCAGATACATATCGACAAGCTTTCTAAAAAATTAGGATGCGAAGTAGTTGAGATTTCTGCATTAAAAGGAACCGGAATCATGGCAGCAGCAGAGAAAGCAATTGAAGCTGCAAAGCAGAAAGCCGGAGCTCCGGTACATGAATTCTCAGCAGAAGCAGAAGAGATTATCCGCAAGGCAGAAGAAAAATTAGGAAGTGACATTCCGGAAGAACAGAAACGTTTCTTCGCAATCAAACTTCTTGAGAAGGATGATAAGATTGCAGAGCAGATGAAACAGAAAGCAGATGTATCTGCAGAAATCAAAGAAATGGAAGATGCATTTGATGATGATACCGAAAGTATTATCACAAATGAAAGATATGTATATATTTCAAGCATTATTGGTGAGTGTATTACCAAGAATGGCAAGAAAGCACTTTCTACTTCCGATAAGATTGACCGTATCGTAACAAACCGTTGGCTGGCACTGCCAATCTTCGCAGTAGTTATGTGGGTTGTATATTATGTATCTGTAACAACAGTAGGTTCTATTCTGACAGACTGGACCAATGATACCTTATTTGGTGAGTGGATTATCCCGGCAGCACAGAACTTCTTTGAAAATATCGGATGTGCAGACTGGCTGACAGGTCTTATCGTAGATGGTATTATCTCTGGTGTTGGTGCGGTTCTCGGATTCGTACCTCAGATGCTGGTATTATTTATCTTCCTGGCATTCTTAGAGTCCTGCGGTTATATGGCTCGTGTCGCATTTATCATGGACCGTATCTTCCGTAAATTCGGTCTTTCCGGAAAATCATTTATCCCGATGTTAATCGGTAGTGGTTGTGGAGTTCCTGGAGTTATGGCATCCAGAACCATTGAAAATGACAGAGACCGTAAGATGACAATCATGACAACAACATTTATCCCATGTGGAGCAAAACTTCCAATCATCGCATTAATCGCTGGTGCATTGTTTGATGGAGCTTCATGGGTTGCACCAAGTGCATATTTCGTTGGTATCGCAGCAATCATCTGTTCCGGTATTATCTTAAAGAAAACAAAGATGTTCGCTGGAGATCCGGCACCATTCGTTATGGAGTTACCGGCATATCACTGGCCAACAGTTGGAAACGTATTAAGAAGCATGTGGGAGAGAGGCTGGTCCTTTATTAAGAAGGCTGGTACCATCATCCTCTTATCAACTATCGTAGTCTGGTTCTTAATGAACTTTGGATGGACAGACGGAAGCTTCGGAATGTTAAGCTTTGACGGACTGGAAGGAACCGCGCTGGAAGCTGCTCAGGCAGAATGTATCTTAGCTAAGATTGGTAATGCAGTTGCCTGGATCTTCGCACCTCTTGGATGGGGTAACTGGAAGATGACAGTTGCAGCGATTACCGGATTAATCGCAAAAGAGAACGTAGTAGGAACAATCGGACAGTTATTCGGATTTGCAGAAGTTGCAGAAGACGGAGCAGAAATCTGGGGTAACCTTGCAAGCAGCATGACTGCACTTGCAGCATATTCTTACTTAGTATTCAACTTACTGTGTGCACCATGTTTTGCAGCTATGGGTGCAATCAAACGTGAGATGAACAATACAAAATGGTTCTGGTTCGCAATCGGATATCAGTGTATCCTTGCATATGTTGTATCCTTATGTATCTTCCAGATTGGTTCCTTAATTACAGCAGGAACATTTGGTATTGGAACAGTAGTCGCATTCCTTTTAATCATCGGATTCATTTATCTTTTGTTCCGTCCTTATAAGGAAAGCCAGACATTAAATGTAACAGTAAAAGCAAAATAATCCGCCATAACAGAAAGGAGTGATTACGATGGGTACAGTTATTGTTGGAACTGTAGTTGTAGCAGTCGTTGCACTTATAATTCGAAGCATGGTAAAAGACAAAAAGGCAGGAAAATCACTGCAGTGTGGTGTGAACTGCAAGCACTGTGATGGACATTGCCATTAATCTAGATTGGAGGCAGGCATGACGCAGACGACACAGACCAGAGACAAGATAATCAAGATGCTGAAAGACCGGGGATGCCGGATGACAAAGCAGCGTCGTATTCTTTTGGATATTATCTTAGAAGATAACTGCTCCAGTTGTAAGGAAATTTATTACAGAGCGTCCAAGAAAGACAAAAGCATTGGAACAGCAACCGTATACCGTATGCTCAATGCATTGGAAGAGATTGGCGCAGTTACAAGAAAAAATATAATCGTAGTAAATCTGGATGACAAGGAAGAAGCATAGCCCTCGTATCCGAAAAAATTTAAACAATGTAGACAATGTATAAGAAAAGCCCGGAGCAATCCGGGCTTTTCATGTTGAACTTTTACATAAACTGTGCCATCATATCGCTGGAGTAGACCACGCTGAGAAGAACCACAGCAATGGCAGAAAGGATAATTCCTATGATGGAAGTAATCATTCCGGCAGTAGCCATAGAGTTATTATATGGTTTGGCTTTCTTGGAAAGAATTGCTGCAAAAATGCCTACAATACCAAGCCCAATCAGATAGCCGATGCAGGAAAGTACCAGACTGATGATGCCAAGAACAAGAGATACGATGGAAAGCATCTTAGCTTCGTGTTCATCATCATAAATCGGAATGTTGTTGTAGAGCATCTCTAAGCGGATACGTCTTGATTTGCGCAGCATAACAAACATTGGAATTGCCAGCATGATAAATGACAGGGAATTAATTGCAGAGAAAGTATTGATCTGGGACACAATATTTCCGGCATCGAAAATTCCGGTGGAAAGCAGGCTGGCAAAATCAACAAGGGCATGGAAAATGACAAGCATCCAGAAATTGCGGGTAGATGCATATATCGTACAGAATAAAATACCCATCAGAGCAGCAGAGATAACCTGAATCAGTGCACTTGTAAATTTCACTCCGGAAAGGATATTTACAAAATGCATCAGACCAAAGAGGACGCCGCCTAAAACAATGGCACCGGTAATGCCTTTTCTTGTTTTTGGAAAACTGTTCAGTAACAGATTAAAAATGACACCTCGAAAGACCAGTTCTTCTACCAGTCCAACCAGAAAAATAGCAACTATATAGAATATAATTTCCAAAGCAGGTCTTACATTTCCCGCTTTTGACATACCGCAAAGATAAATCTGTGCAATAAGGCTGAACAGACAGTAAACCACAAAGAAACCGCCGGTATATAAACTTCTGAGCCAGCCGGCAACATTTTCCGTAAAGATGCGGGTATAACCAATCACAAAGGTTATAATCAGGAAAACAATCAGAATGATAAATTCTGCGATTGCCTGAAGCAGGTAGTCGTTTTGTTCATTTAATCCCGGAATTTTTCCTAAAACAAAGCCAAGTCCCAACAATAACCCGGTAAAAAGAATAACCGCTACAATAGACAGCACAATTCCAACGGGTGTTGACAGATTTTTAAATTTTTCTTTCATTGTAAAATACCTCTCCTTAGTAAATGAATCAAATATGCGTCCATTATAGCATATATTCCCGGAAGTACATAATGAAATGTAAAAGTTATATAATTCGCTTTTGTGAAAATCATATAAATACAATAGTGTGTTTTATCTAAAATGTTAATTGACAGAAAAAAGTAAAATGTTTAAGCTATTAAATGATTGTTGAGTAAACAATGGGAGTGTGGGCTATGAAAATAACACTTACATCTTTTATAGAATAAGGAAGTTCATATATGTCGGAATTCTCCGGCAAGTATCCCAAATAATTTATAAAAAATATTTGGACGATATTCAAAGAGAGTATAAAGGTGTATAAATTCAAGGGAGAAAAATTAAGTAATGCCGAATAGATATATTATTATGTTAACAATTACAACAATTGGAATGATTTTAGCATGTAGAGTGAGAAACTGTGATGAGAGATTTAGGAGAATAGTGATTAATGGGAAAATAAGGAATTTATTTCTATTTCCAGTAGCAGTTTACAATCAAACGACAATTTTTTCCATGGTTGTTTGTGTGAGTTATGAAATGCTAATTGGTTTGGCATTATTTTCTATCTATTTGCTTAATGCAAAAGCATCAATTGTATGCTTTTTTTGGGGAGCTTTTCAAATATTTTTTGCATGTGTGGCTGCGACAGTGGAATGCTTTGCAGAGTGGAAAAAACAAGAAGAAATGAAAGAAAAAATCAAATACTTTATATTATCCATTTGTTTTATGATTGCATCTATTATTTATTTAGTAATGGAAATATGTGAATAATTAGAGCCGGTAAACTGAAAAATTGCATGCAGAGAGGTTAGGAGAACAAATGCAAAAGAGCAACTAACATTGTTATTTGTGGATTTGCTTTTAATAGAAGCGTTTTTGGCAGTGACATTTTCTGTTCAGTTTTTTCAAGATGGATATATTATTCGACATGATGAAATCGTATTTTTTCATAAATTCAAAAAGAACAGAAAAAAATTGAAGAAAATGGAAGCTGTTGTGATATCGAATGCATACATATATTTTCATGGAACAAATCCAATTAATATGTGGAAAAATGGAAAAATAATTCCTTGTCCATGGTTTACTTTATTTTTTGAAAAAATAGATCCAATGGAGGTGGGGTTATATCCAGATAAAGTGACTTCCATTGAAATAGAGAATAAAATATTTAAATCTAAGCAAAAAGTGGGCTTTATCTACCAGAAAGATGTAATTGATGAAATAATGGAAAAATACACAGGAAATATATATATTACAAAGTCGCTATATCTAAATTTTAAAAATGAAATAGATGAAGGAGCAGCAACAAAGTCAATACATATTATTTGAATTATGATATATGGAGATATGCATGGCAGATGCGAAGTATGCTCTATCAGAAAAATAAAAAGAACATATGGCATTATTTCATCGCTGATGTAAAAAGGTGACTTGGTCAGTTGCAGACTTCAATATGGAGATGAGGCTATGGTGAAAAAGGGTAAAGCAATTTTAAAACAAACAGGGGCAAGAATTTTTGTATATAGTGTGTTGGGGTTACTGGGAGCATATGAGAGTTATTATCGTGGAGCCGATATGGGTTTTACAGCATGTATAGCAGTGTGTGTAATAGCTTTTATTATTTTGGGGGCAATAGTTTCATTTATAAGAAAGGAATACGATTATAGAAAATACAATGCACATATATGCTTATTTGTTTCCCTAGGACTTACGATACAAATAATGGTGCAGGGAAATTTGCCGCCTGAAAAAAGCACAGCAATTTGTATTATAAGTTATGTGATTTCTATAATATTGGGAATTTGGGGGGCATTATTAACAACTGGAAAAATAGAAATAAAAAATAAAAATGTAAGAAGTACGTTAAAAATTATAGAAACAATGAGTTTATTTTTATTAACGTGTTTGTGTGTGGTAGGAAGACGATTTTTTGGACGCAGAGGAGCAGTATTATTCAATGCATTAGGAAAACAAAAAAGTTCAGTATTTTTTTTGTGTTGTATTATGATTGCAACGATGCTTTTTGCATTTATGAGTGCATTTGTAAGAGTAGATATAATTGTGAGACCAGACTTTTATAAATCCAGAAATGAAAATAGTAAATAAACCGGAAGTTTTTTCTTTGGTGAGGAGGAAAAGGATATATTACTATTTCAGAAAATATGAACAGGCTGACAAAAAAGTAGAAACATTACTATTATAAAATGGGGGAAAAAAGATGGTAAAGAGTAAAAGAAGAGCAAAGGCAGTTATAGGTATTATTATTCTTATTTTTATAGTATTAGTTATATTTCTTAAAGTGAAATACGGTACATATGGATTACACGATTTTAATTGTTTTTTCCGTCAAAGCAAACAGGAAATTTTAGAAAAAGAAGGTGACCCTGTTAGCAGAGAAAAATTATATGGAAGTTGCGAGGATATTAAATTTGAAGATATAGAATATACCTTTATTGGAAATTATATGGAAAGTGTTAGAATTACGGATCCTGATATTCGATTTGGAATACTGCAAATTGGGGTAGGCTCATCAAAAAAAGAAGTTATGCTGGCATATGGATTAAAGGAAACTTTAAGTAATGAGGAAGAAAATGAATATGCGGTTCAAAATGGTATTTATTCAACATCATTCTATTTTGATGAAAATGACAGAGTATATAAAATTGCATGTGGAACAGGAGTATAGTTCATTTTAAAGTTAAGGAATGGAAAAGATGATATACATATATACATTATTTTTTATTTTGCTATTTATATATGGAATTCGAATATTATTTAGAGAGTGTTTTGCAAATTTATTTGGGGTTAGAACAAATTTTAACCAAGGCGGGGGAGTAGTAGTTGGTTGGGTATTAATATATGTAAGACTGCTAAGTATATGCGCTTTGTTTAGTATCATGATAGGTTTGTGGGCATGGAAAGATGATATATTTAACCTGTGGAAACTGTTTGATAATTCGGAAAAATTGGTGTGGGGCAAATGTCTGTGCAGAATAGTCATTATTGGTATTTTAATAATTAATGTAGGGTGCAATATAAAACGAATTTTAATACATCTGAAAACAGAAGTAATAAAAAACAAATTTTCCCAAAGTATATTAACAAATGGTCGTGGTGTAGTATTAACTTTAACGATAAGCACGGTCTTTGATATATATTTACTACAGGCAATATTGTGTGTTATGACAGGAAATATACATCCGGCTGTCTTAAATGCATGGAAAGCCGGAATTGTAGGGAAGGTAATATTGATTGCATTTGAAAAATTGTTTTACAGTGAGAAAATTTGTATATACCAGAATGGAACGATAACATATTCTACATTATTAAAACGGGGATACGGCAATAAATTTTATTTTGAAAGAGACCATAAGAAAGCGAATAAAGCAAGATTATATGTAGATGATGAAGAAGTATTAGAGACAGCATTTTTTAATATTGATCAGTTACTGAAAAACTATGGAAAAAAGAATGATGAGGAAGTGAAATCAGATGCAAAAGTGACTGGAAAGAAAATTCATTATATGAAAAGTACTAAGAGAAATGAACGGACATGCAGAACAATCGCAATTTCAGTAGGAGCAGCACTTGTTGTACTTGGAGTTTTATTTTATGTTTTTTTTGCAAGTAAAGTTGTAATGATTGTGATGTGGCTTTTGGCATTATTATATTATCCAGCACTTCTGGTGATAAAAAGAACATATGATAAATCCTTTTATATCATTTTTAACAGGGATTATATGCTGGTAACGGGATATGAAGGAACAGCATTTGTTAGTGAAAAAATAGAATATTCAAAGATAGGATACATAATGACTGGCAATAATTGCCCTCATAGGACTATTTTTGGAAAGACACCTGAAAAGTTACGCAAAGATTATGGTGCATTTACAGATGTTTTTGACCGAAAGAAGGAGTATTTATTTTCATATGCAATGAATGATGATATAACACAGGAAATAATGGCAAGATGTAAAAATGTGAAAGAGATATTGGAATTGGATTAGAGCAAATCATTCCATACAGTAGTGGAGGCAGTGATGAAAAAGAGTAAGGAAATATTAATTTGGGGTAGTACACTTCTTTGTATATATTTTGTGGCGTGGCTGATATTTACATTAGATATTTTTAGTAAAGGAAAAGATATAGAAAATAATTTGAAGATGGCATTAGGAGTAGTTTTTCTTCTCTTATGTGGGGGAGTGATAGCGATGGTGCATAAGGAGTATGACTACAGAAAGTATGCGGCATATATTTCTGGGGTTATATCTGTGGCTTTAATAATTCAGATTGCATTGCAGGGAGAAGCAATGGGAGAAAAGAGAGTATTTATCTGTTTTTTCAGTTGTATTTTAGCAGGATTACTTGGAATTTTGACTACACTGATTGGAACGAAAAAGATTGAAATAAAAAATAGGCATATAAAAGAAATAGGGATATATTTTTTTACATTGTTTGGTTTTGGAGCATTGTTTTTGGCAAGTGTAATGAAAAATATGTTAGGCACACGTGGACGCGTGATAATGAAAATGTTTGGCAGTCAGGAGAATGCTACAAAAGGAGTTGAATATATATCCTTAATATTTCCGACTATTTTGTTTTTTATAGCTACAATGAGCATAACAACTGTTATATTAGATCCAAAGGAATATAAATCAAGAAAATATATTACCAGCGATATGAGTAAAGGCGAACAAAGGAAAATGCAATTGGAAACCCAGTTTTTAAATCATATAGTATGGGCAAATTTATGTGCGGAAAATTGGAAAAAGAAAGGATTTCTTGATTTTAAAGAAAAGGAATTGCTGTTTGGCGAAAAATATGTATATCCAAATAGTGAAAAAATAAAAATTTTATATAAAGATATTGCAGAAGTCAGAAAGGAAAAGTTGTTTGGCATTTTCCCAAACCAGATGACCATAGTTAAAAGGGATGGAACGGAATATCGATTTTTTTTAGAAAAACGAAATAAGGTAGTAGAGTTTTTACAGATGAGGTGATAGCATGAAATATATTTTAATTATATTAATAATTTTAGCATTTGTGATAGGAATTTTTGATTTAAAGTTTATGCTTGAATGTAAGAAAGAGCAGAAAAATAATAAAGCAGAAGCATTTATCTATGTAGGGGATAAAAAAATAATATGGATATTTGGAATTCTGTTTTATATAATTAGCGTTTTGGAATGGGTGATTCTGTTATTTTCAATAGAAATAGCGTCACTATTTCTATTTCTTTTTTGTTGCTGTATGGTTCAACTTGGTTTTGCAACATTTTTGTGTCAGCATTTTACATATTCGGCAGTATTTATAAAGAAAAATGAAGTATTTTACTATGCAGAAAGAAAACTAAAAAATATCCCAATCGGGCAAATCACCGGGGTTAGTGCAATGCCGGGAAATGTGGCATATCTGTTTTTTAACGAAAAAAAGGAAAGACTGTTTGAACTTCAAATGAAAAAAGCTAATGCGAGAAAAATGCTGGAATATATCATAGATAGACAGCAGAACAATTAGAAGAACGAAAAGGAGCCGGTTGCAATGGGAATCAGGGAAAAGTTACATCTTTTTAAGAATAAAGATAATGCAGTGGAAAATAGTTCCAAAGAAGCAGCAAGAAAGTGTGTATTAAAAGTACAGGATAAGTTCCGCCTTAGAAATACAGATGATATCGTGGTTGTAGGTGAACTGAAGGGAAAAATACAGGTAGGTGATGCTGTCTACATGAGTAATTTTTCGGATGATGATGGAGAAATACTGGTGACAGTAGTGCTCGGAATAGAAGTTGGTCCGGGAAAAGCTGTGCGTGAAGAAGAAAACTGCCGGGTAGGATTGAAACTGGAGCAGGCTGGAACTTATCCGATAAAATGCGGAACAATGGTATATTCAAGAGCCACAACAGTTGCAGAAGTACATGATGCCTATATTTCCGGTTTGGGAGATACTTACGTATCATCAAAACAACTGGTACTTTCACAGAAAGAAATTGATGAATTAAGCATTACAGATTGCTCAGAAATATGGCGTTTGTATGCGTGGTATAAAACGAAAGTAATTCCGGCAAAGGATGATGCTGAGAAAGAAGAAGTCCGAAAGCGGATTGGTGTAATTGCAAAATCCCTTGTTCAAAAGGTATTGGAAGCATCTGCTATTTATTGCGTATACAGTAAAATCACAGGTGAGCCGGCACTTTTTTCCCAGACGGTAGACCGACAGGATGGCACATATATGTGTACACCACCTGACATCTGGATTCTGACTAAGGCATATAAGGATATATTTAAAGTCAGATTTCCGGAAGAACGGTATGAAATCAGAGAGATTAAAAACGATGATTCCCATAAGGCAATTTACAATTTCCTTGGATACTGTTTTTATATGAATGGTGCCTGTGGAGTCAAAGTGGTAAATGAAAATACGGCAATAGCAGCACCGGAATTTGTTCCGGAGCCGGACTACAGCAACATACCGGAAATTAGCATTCCGGTTACCAACCCTGACCTGGTAAGATGGATGCTTCTGATTGCCCAGCTTGGACACCCGGCAACAGACGAGCAGAAACTTATTTACAAATTATATTTTAGATTTCTATCCGTAGAAATGACAAAAGCCAGATTTATTATTCCAACCAAAACGTCAGAAGATTTTCCGGAGCCGGATGAAAATGGCAAGACGGTACTGAAAAAGGATATGCAGATTTCACTTCCGACCATAGAAGGAAAGCATAATAATGCAGCGGTCAGAATGTATACGGACTGGAAGCGGCTGCAGGATGCTATGGGAGATGGCTGGAAAGGAATGGTACAGTCGATAGAAGGAATCATCGACCAGTTTGACTGTGCCATCAATCTGACGGAGCATGAGAAAGCCGGCTGCTATGTAGACAAGGAAATGCTCCGGGAAATGCAGTCCTTTGAGAAAGATTTCCAACAAAATAATTGACAAGAAATGACAAAGAGAGTAATCTATTAACAGAAAAAGTAATTTGATGAATGGGAGTATGAGTTATAAGTGATAGCTAGTACAAATATCACATAATTCAGATATGTTGGAATTCTCCAGCAGTAATCCCATTTGAGACTAGTTAGTGTATGCAGGTAAGGAAATCTATAGGCTTAGAATAAGGAAAGCTTTTATTTGCATATCAAAAAAATTATGAAAATCTAACTTACATAAAAAATTTCTTATGTAAGTTGATGATTTAGTAGGCAAATATAGTTTAAAGAGAGAATGGTAGTTGCTACAAATAGGTGGATAATCAAGTATTATCCTTCATTTAGTAACATAAGGAGATATATGATGAAAAAATATATTTTAATATTATGTATACTTGGAAATCCATATGATTTAATTCATGGCGGTCATCAGCGTACAATTATGGAAATAATTCAACATTTCAAAGATCATTCCGACTTAAATTTTTCAATTATTACATCAAAAATTAGTGATACTCAAGGATATTCTTGCAAACATTTGTTTGGCAATATAACATATTACGAAATTGGAATTCCTCAGAAATGGGTAGATGTTCAAGATTTACTATATGAACATCAAGATTATCTTCTCGGGCAAATATATTCTATTATAGAAAATATGCATACTGTTAATCTGATTCATTCTACTTATTGGATTTCTGGTCTGCTTGGAACAATCATCACCAAAAAATTTAATTGTATGCAAATACACTATCCTATCAGCACCTCTTTTGAAAAAATAAATCATGGATTTCCACCTAGATCGAAATATCAACGATATGCCGAAGATGTCTGTTTTACATTTGCATCACTTATTCTCGTGATTACAAAAGAAGAGGCAGATATATTGCATAAAGAATATAATATTAGTCACAAAAAAATATATATAATTGGAAGAATAGTGGAGCCATGCTTTCAAAATATTCGGTTTGAAATTTCCGAAGATATTACTCTTTCAAAAATTATTACTCTTTACAAAGACAGTACTGCTTTAGAATCTTATGAATGGTGGAATAAATCTGCTTTTTGCTATATAGGAAGAATGGCTGACTACAAAGGTATAAAAGAAATATTGTCAGCATGGGAGATTCTTTATAATAAACATCATGAAAAAACACCTCCTTTATGGTTACTCGGTGGAAATGTCGATGATATTTCTATTTATAGAAAAGCAGTACTTTCTTATGTTCCATCACTTATGAAATACGAAAACGAGCATAAAATTTATTGGTGGGGTTATTCGACGTCAGAGGGATTAGCAACTATTTTGTCTAAATGTAGTGTCATGATAATGCATTCTGCTTTCGAACCTGGTGGGCGCGTTATGTTAGAAGCTTTTGCAACGGGCACTCCGGTTATTTCTACACCATGCGGATTTTCGAGAGACAGTATTACTAATTGGTTAAATGGATTTATTGTTCCCTATAAGGATATTATTCATTTAGCACATTTTATGAACTTTTTTTTAAAAAACGAATATTTATCAAATATGTTAGGAATTCAGGCACAACATACCTTTTATTCTCTAGAAAAAACATGGAATTATTTTCAAACACTAGATTCTATATATCACGGTACCTTTTATAACAAACTGAGGTTGCATTGTCCCGAATCCGAAGGCATACATAAAAATTTTTTAATAAATACATTTCCATACTGTGATATAGAAAATGATACGGATACCATCCGTATAGAATTTCATTTGACTTCAGATTTAAAAAAATATGGAACAACTGACAGTTATCTTTGGAAATCTGAATCTTTTTTAATAAAGCAATATTTTAATCGATTCAATGTACAGCAACTCTGGAACGAATCAGATACTAAAAAAGTAATATGTCTAAAAGATCTCTATCTATGTAGTATATATTCAAATCATTTTAAAAATATATTGCCTATCAAAGAGTATTCTGACAAACTGTTTACCTATATAATGCCTTTTGGTGAGAGGCTTAATATAAAGCAATGCTTTGAAAATATGAAGGAATTATTATCTCTTCTATATAAAGAAGGTGAGACTTTCTTAAAAAAGTTAACACCTATCTATGAGGAAAAAGATTTTCGACGAATAAATGCCAGCTTTCAAAAAAATCATAAACCATACACTTTTTCTAATATGTTAAATGAGTTACATTACGTACTAGATAAAAATTATGCTCTTTTTGACAATGAAATTTTTCTGATGGTGAAACATCTTCTCCAACTTTTAAAAGCATATAAATATGATGCTTATTATTCTATTAATTACGGAAAAAGTGTTATAAATCATATTGTTCGCTATAATGGGCAATTATATTTACTACCTTCTGGCGACATGTTTTATGGTGAAATTGGTTTTGATTACGCATATACATATCTGGAATATTATGATCTTACAGATTTATTCGCCCTTTTGAACGACGAAATACAAAACATCAATGTTATTTATTGGATTTGTTGCATATTGCTGCAAAAATATATCCGTGATCACATTTTGTTCATCGAAGATTCCATTAACATCACGGAACTTTCAAAAATTATACAGATGCATTTTACCAAATTGTTTTAACATTTAATCATATAATGGCTTTCAAAAAAGTAATTTGTTTGTTTAAGAGTTTCATTTACAAAATTATCAAGAAAGTTCAAGTCAAAATAGGCTTGATACAACGAAGTTGAATTTTGTAAGTTTATGTTTTTTATAATTCTATGCCCCTCCTCTTTATCTATGGAATATGCAATCCATAAAATAAGCATAAACGAAGTAATTTCCTTATCATCAATTAATTGCGATGAAATAATATTTTTCTGGGAAAAAAAACGGACTATTTTTTTCCATTTGTTTTCACAATATTTATTTACAATACAGTTTATAGATTGCAAACATTCATCATACCTGTTCTGTTCAAAATATAATAATGCAAGATTAGTATTCGAAATCCACCAATAGGTATGATGATCAGTTTGATGCTGTATCATTTTACCAATTTCGAAATAATGAATTGCTTTCTTTATATCGTTATTACACCAATAAAATTGACCTAACAAATTGCACACTCGCGATTGCTCTACTGATAAATTATTTTTATAACAATTTTGCATTAAATATTCTAACTCCTGTGAAGATTTCAATTGCTTGTTATAAAATGCAACAACTAATTTATTGTATTCATAGTGAAAAAAATCTTCTAATGGTAATTTAGAGGTAAATACATGCATTTGACGAATATATTCTAAAGCTAGTTTAATATCCGTTTTAAATACTTTTGACAAATTATGATCATAATAAGAATATTTTATCAACCAATTATCTGGATATAAAATCTGTGCAGCACTTAATTCCTCTATACATTTATCAATTCCATATAGATGTTTAATTCCTAAAGCATACATATAATATAATCTTGGATCTTCTTTGATGTGATTATTCAATTCCTTTGTTATTTTTTCATAATCCCCCTTGACCAGGTAATATTTTGCTTTCCAAAATAAAAATTCACAGTTAGCTTCAGCAGATAACGTAAATGTCTCAAGTTCATCTATACATATTTCAATTTTTTCTCCAAACTCATTAATACATACATAACTCTGTATCAAGTAAATAACTAATTGATATTTATTGGAGTTATCTAATGATTCGTAATATTTCTCATATATTTTTTCCAGTATTGGAATAACAACATCATACTCTTGATCAGCAATGTAAGCTACAGATAATCCTTTCCAATTCTTGTGTATATAATCTATTTCATCTAATTCCAGTGCCAGCTTAAATTTTTTCTTTTCTTTTCTCTTTGGAATTACATCAAGCAAGTCGATATTTTCCCATAATTTTTTATAAGCTTTTATAGCATACTTTTTAAAAGCAGATTCACTTATCCTTCTCAAAGCGTCCAAAATAGAAATATGAAATGTTTCAACTGAATTTGAACCAATAATAAATAATTGTGAATTTACCAATTCTTCTATAACTTTCTCTCTGCATATTTTGTTTTCAAATATATAACTTAAATCGGCGAGTTTTAAGCTACCATCCATAAATGCAATAAGAATTGTACATATTTTTGTTTCATCACAGCAATCGCTCAATACCCTTTTTATGTATTCTTCGTTCACTCCTTTTGTATATTTCCAATTTTCATACATATATTTATAGAAAAGTGTGTCATTATGTAACACATCTTTTCCATAAACATCCCTCTTCAACAAATCTATTATTTGATCTATATAAAGAGGTACTCCTGGACATAAATTGACTAATTTTTCTCTGTCTTTAACATCTAATAGTTTTCCATATTTTTTCTTAATATATATTTTGGCATCAATCTTTGACAAATTCTGAAGTTTTGTTGTACCTATAATTTTAATTTCAGATTGACATTTACTTAAAAATTCTTGCAAAACGATATGTTCGTCACGAATTTCTAATAGCAATAAAATGTTTTTATCATAAAATTGTTTCATAAATTTCAACAAAAAATTTCGGATTTGAGAAGAAGCATATTCTAAATTTTGAAAAATCAAAATAACATTTTTTTGTTTCAACATTGGCGTATATATTTTAACTAAATATTGTAACAAGAAAAATTGTACTAGTTCAACATCCATGTCTATTAAGCAATTATTTACAAGAATTTTGGACAAAATATTTTTCAATTTTTCTCTTTCTTCATTATCATTAATATACTCAGTTATATTACTGATATCTTCAGGTGAAAATTGAGAAATTGTTAAAATATCCACATGCCAAATAATCGATAATAAATATATAAAAAATGTGTTTACATCTGAAATTTTTGCTATATCTATATATTCATATTCTGTAGGATTCAACTTTAATATTAAGTTATTTATAAAAAAAGATTTTCCACTTCCTTGCCTTCCACAAATAATATATATTCCTGTCTTGTTATCTATATTTTTTATAGTTTCTGCAAACTGTTGTTCTCTTTCTGTTCCTAATAATTCAAACTCTTTTTTAAAATTAATTTTGGGTTCAGAATTTAATGATAACTTTTTAGGATGATCAGCTACAGAATTCTGTAATACTTCAATAAAGTCTGTTGGATAATTTTTTAGTATATCATCTGCTAATTTGGGAATTAACTTAACAATCTCAACTATACCCAGCAACTTCACATCAATATTTGTTCCTCTTGAAAATTTTTTGATTCGATTTTCAGTCTCATTCGAAAAATGTAAATTTGTAAAAATGTACACTTTATCTGCACAAAGATTAACAGAAATAATCAAAGTTTTAGCGAAATCAGACAATGGTAGATCTTTTCTTGATAATTTTCTGAGTTTGGATTCAGAAATCGCTTTATATACATTATGTTCATTGTCTGAAATAATAACTATTCCGTCATATCCCCCATCTTTGCTGTTTTGGGTTTTTTCAATGTGTTTATTAAAATGATACTCTTTAAAAAGTAATTTTAGAAGATCTATCGATAATTCTTCAAAATCTTTCCAATAATCTTGAGCAAATCCCATATAAAATGTTCTCCTATAAATAACAACAGAGTATTGTCTACACCTGTTTTCATTCCTTGCAAATCACTCTTTGACAGTCATTATTTAATTTGCGGTCTAATAAAAACAATAGATAATACTTGATTATCCATCAGTTATAGTTCATTTAAATCCTGTTATACAAACAATGACAACATTTCTTCCAAGAATGAAACAAAGAAAACAAAAGAATGAATAAGTATATGAATAAAAGAACTGCCAGAAAAGCAATATTGCCAATTCTAGCAGTCCTTTTTTTAGTTTACCCCACCCTGAAATCCTTCCTCGGATGCTTGTTCATCAGAATGTCCCGCTGCTTTGCTGTGGAAACATGGGTGTAGATTTCCGTGATGTGGATGGAACTGTGACCAAGCATTTCCTGGATGTAGCGGATATCCACATCGGCTTCTAAGAGGCTGGTGGCGAAGGTGTGGCGGAACATATGCGGAGTGATGTGCATATCAATGGAAGCAAGGCTGCAGTATTTACGGATGGTTCGGCGGACGTACTGGTCGGAGAGAGGGCGTCCTGCCTGGTTGACGAAGAAGCGGTTGGTACGCTTAATATCAGGAAGGTAACATTTCCGGTATTCCAGCAGGGTGTGGACAACATCGTCATTGCCAATCTGGAGGAGCCGCTCTTTGGAACCTTTGCCGAAGATAAGCAGAGTCCGGTTGGAAAGGTTGATGTCATCCGGTGTGATGGAACACAGCTCAGAGATTCGGATGCCGGTGGCGAAGAGCAGCTCGATAACAGCAGCATCCCGGAGAGCATTTTTACGCTGGAAATCGGTAGCGGCGTGGGCGTACTGGTGATAGATAGAAGATAAAAGCAGTTCAATCGTAGGAAGCGGAATGGTTTTAGGCAGAATCACCGGTTCCCGGAATTTGATATGCAATTTGTTAAAAGGGTTGGAGACAATGCGGTCGCGGTAGTCGAGGTAGTGGAAAAAGGCTTTGAGGGAGGCAAGCTTTCGTTTCACAGTTTTCGGTTTGAATTGTTCGTGAAGAGTTGCAATATAGGATTCTAATATGGCGGGAGAAAGTTCGGATATGCTGGAGAGAGAAGGAAAAGCAGCCGCAAGGCTGACACCAAACTGTGTAAGGTCGATGCGGTATGCTTTTAAGGTTTTGCCATCAAGGCGTTTCTGGGTGCGGCAGTAGGTTAAATACTGGTTCATTTCAAAGTTAAAATCATGCATAATAAATACTCCTTTGTATGTGGCAGGAGGCTGTCCTGCCTGAATATAGATATAAGAGTATATCATAGAAAAATTTTTTATAAAAATTTCCAACTTCATATTGACAATTTGAAATCCCAAGCGTATTATGAACATATGAACAAATGCTCATATGTTAAAACGACCTGGAGGTGAGAAGATGGCAATGAACGATGTAGAATGCTGCGAAGAAAACTGCATTCATGCAGAGCTTCTTAAGAAGGCACGGGAGAAGATGCCGGATGAAGATGAATTATATGATCTGGCAGAGCTTTTTAAAGTATTTGGTGATTCTACCAGAATCCGGATCCTGTTTGTATTATTTGGCTCGGAAGTATGTGTGTGTGATCTGGCAGAGACGTTGAACATGACGCAGTCAGCAGTATCCCATCAGCTTAAGATTTTAAAACAGGCGAAGCTGGTCAGCAGCAGGCGGGAAGGTAAATCCGTATTTTATTCACTGGCAGATGAACATGTAAGAACCATTATCGACCAGGGCAGAGAACATATTGAAGAATGAGGAGGATATTATAATGAAGAAAAAATTTAAATTGGAAGACTTAGACTGTGCAAACTGTGCAGCAAAAATGGAAGAAGCAATCAAGAAAATCCCGGGAGTCAATGATGCAGTAGTAAGCTTCATGACACAGAAAATGACCATCGATGCAGAAGATGAGCGTTTTGAAGAAATTATGGATGAAGTAGCCAAAACTTGTGCAAAGGTAGAACCGGACTGCCGGATTCTGCGATAGGAGATAGCTTATGACAAAGAATCAGAAAAAAATGCTGGAGCGTATTCTGGTTACGGGTGTGTTATTTGTAGCACTTCTGGTATTGGAACACGTTGGTATCTTAGAACAGATTACACAGCCAGTCCTGATTTTTATTATTTATCTTGTGCCGTATCTTCTGATTGGCTATGATATTATTTTTAAAGCGTTCCGGAATATCAGTCATGGACAGGTATTTGATGAGAACTTTCTGATGATGATTGCAACGTTTGGAGCATTTGGAGTACAGGAGTATTCCGAAGGTGTTGCAGTTATGCTGTTCTATCAGATTGGGGAACTTTTCCAGGGTTATGCAGTTGGAAAATCCAGACAGTCCATTGCAGATATGATGGACATTTGTCCGGAATATGCCAATGTGGAAGAGGATGGCAAATTAGTCCAGGCAGATCCGGATGATGTGGAAATCGGCACTGTCATCGTGGTAAAACCGGGCGAGCGTATTCCGCTGGATGGAATTGTAGTAGAAGGTGAGTCCATGGTCGATACCGCGGCACTGACCGGAGAATCTGTTCCAAGAAGAGCAGCAGAAGGTGATGAAATCATCAGCGGCTGTGTCAATGGAAGCGGTACTTTAAAGGTAAAAGTAACAAAAGCATTCGAAGATTCCACAGTATCTAAGATTCTGGAACTGGTGGAGAATGCAAGCAGCAAGAAAGCAAGAGTGGAGAACTTTATCACCAGATTTGCAAAATATTACACTCCGGTTGTTACCATTGGAGCAGTAATTCTTGCAATCCTGCCACCGATTATTTTAGGCGGCGGCTGGGCTGAGTGGATTCAGAGAGCCTGCATTTTCCTTGTTATTTCCTGCCCGTGTGCCCTTGTAATCTCCGTCCCATTGGGATTCTTCGGTGGTATCGGAGCATCTTCTAACTTAGGTGTTCTGGTAAAAGGAAGTAACTATTTAGAGGCAGTGGCTGAGATGACCACTATCGTATTTGACAAAACCGGTACACTGACCAAAGGCGAGTTCAAGGTATCTGAGGTACTTCCGGTAAATGGAAGTAAAGAGGAACTCTTAGAGCTTGCAGCCCATGTAGAAGGATATTCCAATCATCCAATTGCTAATTCCGTGCGTGAAGCCTATGGCAAAGAACTGGATATGAACCGGGTAAATGGAACAGAAGAAATTGCCGGACATGGAATTCATACATTTGTAGATGGAAAAGAAGTATGGCTTGGAAATGCCAAAATGATGGCAGCCCGGAATATTTCCTATACCGAAAACAGCAGTGCTGGAACCGTAATTTATGTTGCGGTAGATGGAGTATTTGCCGGAACCATTGTAATTTCCGATTCCATTAAGGAGGGCGTAAAAGAAGCTATCCATAGCATGAAGAAGGTAGGCGTGAAGAAATGCGTTATGCTGACCGGAGACCGTAAGGCAGCAGCACAGGCAGTAGCAGATGAACTGGGACTGGATGAAGTGCATGCAGAATTACTGCCGGGTGACAAGGTAAGTCAAGTTGAGGCACTTCTGAAAGAACAGCATGAGAAAGATAAACTTGCATTTGTGGGTGATGGCATCAACGATGCACCGGTACTGACCAGAGCAGACATTGGAATTGCAATGGGAAGTATGGGTTCTGATGCGGCAATCGAAGCTGCAGATGTAGTTCTTATGGATGATGATGTGCGAAAGATTGCATCTCTTGTGAAGATTGCAAGAAAGACACTTTCCATCGTGCACCAGAATATCGTATTTGCACTTGGCGTAAAAGCAATTGTGCTGATACTCGGTGCATTTGGTATTGCCAATATGTGGGAAGCAGTATTTGCAGATGTAGGTGTATCTGTCATTGCAATTTTAAATTCCATGCGGACACTGCACATTGCAAAGAAATAGTATAAAGGCGTTTATTGAGAAAAAGAATCAGTAAACGCCTTTCTTTTACCAAATGGATAGGCTATACTAACAAAAGTTACAAATAGCTAACGTGAAGTTGGAAATAGTACAACATTGGGAAAGAGGGAAGCAGGAGTAACAAAATAAAAGAACTGAAAAAAGAGTCAGAAAAGAAAGAGGAGGATGAATATGTTTCTGGAGATTCAGGATTTGAAAAAAAGTTTTGGACAGGGAGAGGCAAAAACAGAAGTTTTGAAAGGAATTAATTTCTCTGTTGAAAAGGGTGAGATTTGCGTATTGTTAGGACCGTCCGGTTCCGGTAAATCAACACTTTTGAATATTATCGGAGGAATTGACAGTGCAGACAGCGGCTATATTTCCATCAATGGAGAGAAAACAGCAGATATGAACGAAAAGGCACTGACGAATTACCGCCGCCGCCATTTAGGATATGTATTTCAGATGTATAATCTGATCCCAAACCTCAATGTGAAGGAAAATATCGAGGTAGGAGCATATCTGAGTGATAAATCATTAGACATTGACGAATTGCTTAAGACACTGGGACTTTATGAGCATCGTCATAAGCTGCCAAACCAGTTATCTGGTGGACAGCAGCAGCGTACAGCCATTGGCCGTGCCATTGTAAAGAACCCGGATATTCTGCTCTGTGATGAGCCGACCGGAGCACTGGATTACAATACATCCAAAGAGATTTTGAAGCTGATTGAGGATGTAAATCAGAAATATGGAAATACCGTTATTATGGTTACCCATAATGATGCCATCAAAAACATGGCAGACCGTGTCATTAAGCTGCGTGATGGACAGATTCGAAAGGATTACACCAATGAAGTGAAGATTCCTGCACAGGAACTTGACTGGTAAAGGCGGTGATGAAAGTGAAGAGTCCATTAAGAAAACGAATTCCAAGGGAATTGAAAACAGATTTTGGAAAATATCTTGTGATTTTCCTGTTCCTGACAGCTACTATCGGATTTGTATCGGGATTTCTGGTGGCAGGAAGCAGTATGATAACTGCCTATGATGAGAGTTTTGAAAAGTACAATATTGAAGATGGTAATTTCGAACTGATGGAAGAAGCTGACGATACCCTGCTTACAGAACTGGAAAAAGAAGGCGTAACAATTTATGAGAATTACTATCTGGAAGAAGAGGTGGTAAATGGAAAGTCAGACAGTACCCTCCGCATTTTTAAACCAAGAAACGAAGTGGATAAAGTATGTCTGATGGATGGAGAAATGCCGCAGCAGGAAGATGAAATTGCAATTGACCGGATGTATGCGGACAATAATTCCTTAAAAGTAGGAGATACCATTAAAGTAGGCGGTGAGAAAAAGACCATCAGTGGTCTGGTGGCATTATCGGATTACAGTGCGCTGTTTTCCGATAGCAAGGATCTGATGTTTGATGCCATAAAATTTGGCGTTGCCATTGCCACAGAGGATGCCTTTGATGCTTATGGTACCGGAAATCTCCATTACAGCTATTCCTGGAAATATGAAAAAACTCCGGCTGATGATACGGAAGCAAAAGAGAAAGCAGAAGATTTTATGAAAGTGCTGGGCAGTAAGGCGGCAATAGCAGCATACATACCGGCATTTTCCAATCAGGCAATTCATTTTACGGGAGATGATATGGGTGGAGACAAAACAATGGTAATGACGTTGTTATATATCCTGATAGCGATTATGGCATTTGTCTTTGCAGTTACCACCAATAATACGATTACAAAAGAAGCGGCAGTCATCGGAACGCTGCGTGCATCCGGCTATACCAGAGGAGAACTGCTGCGGCATTATCTGCATCTTCCGGTACTGGTGACAATCGTAGCAGCAATTATTGGAAATATACTTGGCTATACCGTATTTAAAAATATGGTAGCAGGTTTGTACTATGGAAGCTATAGTCTGCCGACCTACCATACCATCTGGAATGGGGATGCATTTATCCTGACAACGGTGATTCCGGCAATCATAATGATTGTTATTAATCTGCTTTTGATTTCTTCCAAACTGCGTATTTCACCACTGAATTTCCTGCGCAGGGATTTGAGCAGAAGAAAGCGGAAAAAAGCAGTAAAACTGCCGCATTTCAAATTCTTTAACCGGTTCCGTATCCGTATTATTTTACAGAACCGTGCGGGCTACCTGACTTTATTTATCGGTATTGCTTTTGCAGAAATTCTGCTGGTTTTCGGCATGATGATGTCACCACTTTTAGACCATTATCAGGATGAAGTGCTGTCCCACATGCTTGCAGATTATCAGTATGTATTAAAAGCACCGGTTCCAACGGAAACAGATGGCGCAGAGACTTATCTTGCCGGTAGTTTAAAGACAATGCCGACAGAATTCAGCAGCGAAGAGGTCAGCGTCTATGGAGTTGAAAAAGACAGTGCTTATGTTGATATTGATTTCCCAAAAGAAGGTGTCTACATTTCGGATAGTTATGCAGAAAAATACCGGCTTGCAGAAGGCGATACCATTGAGTTAAAGGAAACTTATGGAGATAAGAAATACAAGTTTAAGGTGGCTGGAATCTATGAGTATCCGGCAGCAGTGGCAATTTTTATGCCGGAAGAGGAATATCGGGATGTATTTGACAAAGAGGAGGATTATTTCAATGGATATTTCTCCGATAAGAAGATTACCGATATTGAGGATGCCTATATCATGACGACCATTACAGAAGATGACCTCACCAAGGTATCAAGACAGCTTGATGTATCTATGGGCGACATGTTCTATCTGATGAATGTATTTTCTGTTGCACTGGCAGCAATCCTTATTTACCTGATGACAAAGCTGATTATCGAGCGGAATGCTTCATCCATATCCATGGTTAAGATATTGGGTTACAACACCCGAGAAATAGGGAAATTATATCTGACAGCCACCACCTGGATTGTGGTGATATCCGTTATCCTGGGTGAAGCAATTGCTACAGAAACCATCAATGTTATCTACCGGGCAATGATGAGTGATTACTCCGGCTGGCTGAGCATTTACTATGACCCGAACATCTACTGGAAAATACTGCTTATGGTACTGACAGCATACTTCGTAGTGGCATTGTTCTGCCTTCGGAAGATTCGGAAGATACCGATGGACGAAGCTTTGAAGAATGTAGAGTAGAACTTGAAAATGTAATATTGCAGAGAAACTGCTGGTATTTTTATACAAGTATATTTTCATTCCATCCAGCCAAACTAAACCATATCAGACTAACTGAAATTCTTAATATGATAAAGAATTCTCACCATGCACATTTTGTGTTGACAACAGAAATACAATTAGTTATGATAAACATAAGTTAGAAATAACTAACTAGAACGAAAGGAAAAGAAGCTATGAGTACAGAGATTCTGGAAATTGTACAACAGATGGATTTACACAATGCAGAGACGCAGTTAGCGTTACAATGTGCCCCATTGATCGCAGGAGTAAAGATATCCAATCTCTTAGTCGTTTCAACAGGCATGGAGGATGCGGTAAAACAGTGCCTGAGAAAATCCGGAATTTCATTCCTGCTACTGCTCAGGACCAGGGAAAAAGCTCGTTACCTTCTTTTTCGGAAGAAACCGTTGGAGGCGTATCTGATGCGTAAAGAGATACGAGAGCTGCTGCAGGAGTCCGGTTATCAGGACTTTACGCTCGGAAATATTCTCAGTACGTTTCAGAAACGTTACCAGGGTTATATGTGCGGAGAACCTGGCTTTCCTCATGAAATGGGATTGCTGCTTGGCTATCCGGTAGAAGATGTAAGAGGGTTTATGGAACAGAATGGACAGAATGCACTCTATCAGGGTTACTGGAAAGTGTATGCACATGTTCCGGAAAAGAAACGTCTTTTCGCACGCTATGATATGGAAAAAGAGACCATCATCCAGCTTCTCTCCAATGGAGTGGGAATGCGGGACATCATTGGTATTTATAATGACAGCATGCCGCAGAAAGCGGCTGTTTAGGAGGTAGAAAAAATGAGTAAGATTCAGGTAGTTTATTGGACACAGTCAGGAAACACACAGGAAATGGCTGAGGCTGTTGGAAGAGGAATTGAAGCAGCTGGCAAAGAAGCAGAGGTTGTTGATGTAAGTACAGCTGATATGGATGCATTAAAAGCTTCTTCCGTATTTGCAATGGGATGTCCTGCAATGGGTGCAGAAGTCTTAGAAGAAGGCGAGATGGAGCCATTCGTTGAAGAAGTAGAAGGCTTTGCAGCAGGAAAGAAAATCGCATTATTCGGTTCTTACGGATGGGGCGATGGACAGTGGATGCGTGACTGGGTAGACCGTATGACAAGCGCAGGAGCAACCGTTGTAAATGGCGAAGGTGTGATTTGTCAGGAAGCACCGGATGACGATGCAGTTGCTGCATGCGAAAGCTTAGGCAAACAGTTAGCAGGAATGTAAATTCCAAAAACAAAATCATTTCCGTAGGGTACAAACAAATTGTATTATATATCATAACCAGAAGAAGTCTTGCAGAGTCTGCAAGGCTTTTTCACTTTACAGGAAATTGCTTTCCTGTAAAGTGAAAAACGCTCCGCGAGGATGTGCCAGTGTACATTCTTTGTTCCGTTTTGAAAACATCTGCATATACTGATAAGAAGGACTGGAAACAGGTGAAAGAATGAAAGTATTGAATCCGGGAGAACGCTCCGTGCTGGTACAGTATGTGCAGCTGGCATTAAACCGTGCGGGATATGACATAAGGAAAGATGGAATTTTGGGAGAGAATACCTGCAGGGCATTGCGGCAGTTTTTAAGGAAAAAGAGCGGGGAAGAATTTAACTGTAAAATAGATGATGTAGTGTGGGGAAAGCTTTTTCCCTATTTAAAAGGATATACGATGCATGAAATAAAATCAGGTGATACATTATGGGGTATTGCGGCCAATTATGACACCAGTGTATCAGCGATTATGACAGCCAATCCAACAGTAAATCCGCTGGCACTGCGGACCGGAAGTATTCTTGCAATTCCATTCTCTTTTTCGCTTGTAGCAGAAGATGTGGCTTACACTTCTTATCTCAATGACTGGATATTGGAAGGGCTTACGGTACGCTATCCTTTCTTGGTTCAGGGAAATATTGGAAAAAGTGCGATGGGAAAGGAAATTCCCTATCTTCGGATTGGAACAGGAGAGCGGGAAGTCTTTTACAGTGGAGCATATCATGCCAACGAATGGATTACCACACCGGTCCTGCTTAAATTTGCGGAAGAATATGCCCATGCATTTGCAGCGGGACGCATGCTTTATACTGTGCAGGCAGCGTGGCTTTTTTATGGATTTTCCCTGTATCTTGTTCCCATGGTAAACCCGGATGGCGTGGATTTAGTGAATGGAGTATTAGAAGAGGGTGCATCCTTAGAAGAGGCAGAGCGCATTGCAGCTGATTATCCGAAGATTCCATTTCCGAATGGATGGAAAGCCAATATAGAAGGAATTGATTTGAATCTGCAATTTCCGGCGGGCTGGGAAAATGCCAGAAACATTAAATTTGCCATGGGATTTACAACACCGGCACCAAGAGATTATGTGGGAGAGGCTCCCCTTGTGGCACCGGAAAGCCGCAGTGTCTATGAATTTACAAGAGCCCATAATTTTTCGTTAATTCTGGCATATCATGCCCAGGGAGAAGTGATTTACTGGCGGTATCTTGACTATGAACCGGCAGATTCCAGAAGAATTGCAGAATACTTTGGCGAGGTCAGCGGATACCGGGTGGAAGAGACACCCTCTACATCTGGTTATGCCGGTTTCAAAGACTGGTTTATTCAGGAATACAATCGTCCCGGCTATACCATTGAGGTGGGAATGGGGGTAAGCCCGCTTCCAATGAGTCAGTTTGCCGGAATCTATGAAAATAACCGTCTGATTTTAGAAGGCGGAATGACGGAACTTGTGCGATAACCGGGGATGTGTTATATTGTAGCAGAGAAAAGATGAGGAAACTGGAGCGTAAGATGAACACAGCATACAGCTATGAGATACAGCCGCTGGATGAACATTCCATAAGCATAGAGCGTGTATATGGGACGACACCGGTTGTTGTAATTCCAGATCAGATAGATGGATTCACAGTAAAGAGAATAGGCGCATATTGTTTTTCGGAAAGCAAACATGTTCCGGCAGATGCCGTTACCATCGGCGAAGTGGACAGTTTTATGAAGGCATTATGCGGAAATGATATCGAAGAAATTTCTTTGCCGGATTCCGTGGAACAAATCGGGAATCTGGCATTTTATAATTGCCGCAAATTACGAACACTTACCTTGGGGCGTTTCTTAAAAGAATTAGGAAGCGATGCCTTTATGAACTGCCGGAGCTTAAAGCGGCTGGTGCTTCGTTCTTCCATGGAAGAAGCCAGTGGCGCACAGCTTATCTTAAATCAGGTTCGGGCTGATTTGGAAGTGGAATTTAAGGAAGCCTTATTTTTCTATCCGGAATATTACGATTCCTATGAAGAAATCGGACCGGCACATATATTTGCACTGAATATTGCGGGGGAAGGTTTCCGGGCAAGACAGTGTTTTCACGAGCGGATGGTAGATGCCGCCGCATACGATATGATATTTGAGCGGATCTGCATTGAGGAGAAGATGTGGACTGCAGCCAGAATGGCACTTTGCAGACTGGCATATCCGGCGGAATTAAAGGAAGAAGCCCGTGAACGTTATCTTTCTTATTTAGAAGAACATGCCAGTGAGGTATGCGATGTTTTGATTCAGAAAAAAGATTTAGCATTATTAGAGCTGATATGCCGGCTTCAGGTGATGGAGCGGAGTGGAATCACTGTATTAATCGAGCAGGCAGCAGAAGCCGGCTGGGCAGAAGGCAGTGTCAGCTTAAGCAGCTGGCAGCAGAAATATTATAAGGAAGAAGCAGCTTCTTCCTGTTATGATATTGAGTGGTAAAAACAGCAGAAAATTAAGAAAATATGCAGTGACAGAAAGGAGCAGAAGATGGCGCATATTAAGACCCAGACCGAATGGGAAAATGATATGTCTGTAAAAATCTTGCAGCATGCAAGAAGTGAAATCTATCTGGATTTGCGATATCTTGATGTGGCACTTTCTGCATTGAAGCCTCAGGCAATGGAAGGCTTAGAGACAATGGCTACGGACGGAGAGAGTCTCTTTTTCTCAGCAGGACAGGTAATACGCGTATTCCGGAATAATCCGGCATTTATGAACCGGGCGTACCTGCACACGATATTGCACTGTATTTTTTCACACTTATTTTTAAAAGGAAACAGAGATACGAAGCTTTGGAATCTTGCCTGCGATATTGTAGTGGAGCAGACCATTGACGGCATGGACAAGCCCTGTACCAGGCGTGCATTAAGCTTTCTGCGGCAGCAGACCTATGAAGCATTGAAGGGTGAAGGGCGGATTTCTGCAGCAGTGGTATACCGCTGGCTGCGGGGAAAATCCATGGAAGAGCTTCTTACCTTAAATCATGAATTTTATACGGATGACCACCGTTTCTGGAAAGAGGAAACCGGCAATGGCGCGGCATCTGCGGCCAGAAATAAATGGAATAAGATAGCAAGGCAGACCAGTATGGCAAAGAAGCGGCATGGAGATGAGCCGGAAAAGGGAGAAGAACTTCTGATGACACAGATCAGTGCTGCGAAAAGCCGCCGGAGTTATAAGGAATTTTTACAGAAATTTTCCATACTACAGGAAGAATTAAAATGCAATCCCGATGAGTATGATTTGAATTATTATACCTATGGGCTGCGGCTTTATAAGAATATGCCCCTGATAGAACCGGTGGAGAGCCGGGAAGTAAAGAAAATCCGGGAATTTGTAGTGGTGGTAGACACCAGTTATTCCACCAGCGGCAGTTTAATCAAAGGCTTTTTAAATGAGACATTTGGCATTTTATCCCAGCAGAACAGCTTCTTTCGAAGATGCAGAATCCGGATTATCCAGTGCGATGATAAAGTGGAAATGGATGAGGTAATCAGCAGTCAGGAAGAAATGGAGCGGCTGCTAAAAAGCTTTCAGGTAGTGGGCGGCGGTAATACGGATTTTCGTCCGGCGTTTACTTATGTAAACCAACTAATCAAAGAAGGAAGCATCCGGCATCTGGATGGACTCTTGTACTTTACCGATGGCAAGGGCATTTATCCGGTAAAGAAGCCGGAATATAAGACCGCATTTTTATTCTTGGGAGCCTATGATGAGACGGCAGTACCACCATGGGCAATGCGGCTGCAGCTGGAGCCGGAAGAGCTGGAACAGAATGCATGAGAGAAATAATATAGATTGGAAGAAAACAGATGAATATCAAACAGGCAAAGGAAGAAATCAAACATACCGTAACAGCATATTTGAAAAAGGATGATGAGGGCAGATATAAGATTCCTCTGATTCGTCAGAGACCGGTCTTATTAATGGGACCGCCGGGAATCGGCAAGACCCAGATTATGGAGCAGATTGCAGAGGAGTGCAAAATCGGACTGGTAGCATATACGATTACCCATCATACCAGACAGAGTGCAGTGGGACTTCCTTTTATCAAAGAAATGGAATTTGCAGGCAAAGAGTATTCCATAACGGAATATACCATGAGTGAGATTATTGCCAGCGTATACCGGAAAATCGAGGAAGGCTGTCCGGAAGGAATCCTTTTCATTGATGAGATTAACTGTGTGTCAGAGACACTGGCACCGACCATGTTACAGTTTTTGCAGTGCAAGACCTTTGGTAATCAGGCAGTGCCGGAGGGCTGGATTATTGTTGCAGCAGGCAATCCGCCGGAATACAATAAATCGGTGCGGGAATTTGATATGGTAACCTTGGACCGTGTCCGCTGTATGCAGGTAGAGGCAGACCTTGGTGTTTGGAAAGCTTATGCCAGATCAAGACATATCCATGGTGCAATTTTAAGCTATCTTGAGCTTCGTCCAAAGAATTTCTACCGGGTGGAAGCAGATGTAGACGGCTTGCAGTTTGTCACAGCAAGAGGCTGGGAGGACTTAAGCATTTTGATGCAGACCTATGAAGAAATGGGGCTTCCGGTAGATGAAACCGTTGTAGGAGAATTTTTACACCATAAGGATGTGGCAGAGGATGCGGCAGCATATTTTGATTTATACCAGAAATATAAGGATGACTATGGAATTCCGTTAATATTGGAAGGAAAGATTCGGCCGGAAGTATTTGCCCGGATTTATGATGCAGCTTTTGATGAAAGACTCAGCGTGGTCAATCTTTTGTTGGACGGATTACAGAATCTGTTCCGAAGCTATGGAAAAGAAAAGGCTAAGACAGACCGCGACTTTGCAGCCTTGAAAGAGTACCGTAATTCCGAAGGGGCAAAGAAAGAAGTTTTTGAGGAAAAAAAGGCAGCCTTTGATATCCAGAGAAAGACATTAGAAACAATCGAAGAAAAGACCGCAGCAGCCTTAGAGCATGCGTTTGATTTTATGGAGCAGGCATTTGAGGGCGGCCAGGAAATGGTGGTATTTGTAACAGATCTTGCTACCGTGGCAGAATCCGCAAGATTCTTAGCCGAGCACAACTGCGACCGCTATTTACAGTATAATCAGGAGCTGCTGATTGGAAGCAAGCGGGCAGAGCTTTTAGCCGAGCTGAACCGGGACTAGTTGTACAGCGTAAAAAAATGTCAGAAAGGATACCTTTAAACATGAAGAAGCTGGTAATCGGAATTCTTGCACATGTAGATGCAGGAAAGACAACATTATCGGAAAGTATGTTGTATACAAGCGGAAGCATACGCCATCTGGGAAGAGTGGATAATAAGGATGCATATCTTGACAATAATGCCATGGAGCGGGAGCGTGGAATTACGATTTTCTCAAAGCAGGCAGAATTTTCCTGGAAAGATATGGCAATCACTTTATTGGATACACCGGGGCATGTGGACTTTTCTGCGGAGATGGAGCGGACCCTTAAAGTGCTTGATTATGCAGTGCTGGTCATCAGCGGAGCCGATGGTGTGCAGGGACATACCAGAACGCTGTGGCGTCTGTTAAAACTTTATCAGGTTCCGGTATTCTTATTTATCAATAAAATGGATCAGCTGGGAGCGGATAAAGAGGCTCTTTTATGGGAAATTAAGGAGCATTTGGACAGCAACTGCATTGACTTTACACAGGAGCAGAACGAAGGCTTCTATGAAGAGGCGGCTATGTGCGAAGAAGCAGCCATGGAGAAATTCTTATCGGAAGGAAGTCTTGCATCCAATGACCTTTCACAAATGATTGCAAAGCGGGAACTTTTCCCCTGCTATTTTGGCTCTGCATTAAAGGTGCAGGGTGTGGAAGAACTGTTAGACGGACTTTACGAATATGGCAGGATACCGCAGTATCCGGATAAATTTGGTGCTAAAATCTTTAAGATTGCAAGAGAAGAACAGGGAAACCGGCTGACTTATCTTAAAGTGACCGGAGGAACTCTTCGTGTAAAGGACATGCTTAATGGCAAAGCCGGAGAAGAAGAGTGGGCGGAAAAGGTCAATCAGATCCGTATTTATTCCGGAGAAAAATATGAGGCAGTATCCGAGGCGGCAGCAGGTACAGTCTGTGCTGTTACCGGACTGACAAAGACTTATCCGGGAGAAGGACTTGGCATTGAAGAAGAGTCCATACTTCCGGTCTTAGAGCCGGTACGCAGTGTAAAACTGGTTTTGCCGAAGGAAGTTCCGGTGGCGGTTATGCTGCCAAAATTAAAGCAGTTAGAGGAAGAAAATCCGGAACTGCATATTGTATACAGGGAAGAAACCGGAGAGATTATCGTAAAGCTGATGGGTGAAGTGCAGCTTGAAATCCTGCAGAAATTAATCAAAGAACGTTACGGAGTTGTGGCGGAATTTGGAGAAGAGAAGATTATTTATAAAGAAACCATCCGCAATACTGTAGAAGGAGTCGGACATTTTGAACCACTGCGCCATTATGCGGAAGTGCATCTTCTGTTAGAGCCGGGGGAGCGCGGAAGCGGACTGTGTTTTCAGACAGACTGCAGTGAAGATATTTTAGATAAAAACTGGCAGCGGCTGATACTGACCCATCTTGCAGAGCGGGAACATAAGGGCGTATTAACCGGTTCTGCCATTACTGATATGAAGATTACCGTAGTGTCCGGCCGGGCACATCCAAAGCATACCGAAGGCGGCGATTTCAGGCAGGCAACTTACCGTGCTATAAGGCAGGGACTGATGGAAGCAGATTCTGTACTGCTTGAGCCTTATTATGCATTTTGTCTGGAAATACCGGAAGAATGTCTGGGTCGTGCAATGCATGATATGGAGCAGCGTAACAGCAGAATGGACGCTCCGCAGATAGAAAATGGAATGGCACTGCTCACCGGAAGCGGCCCGGTATCGAAGCTTTCGGATTATCAGAAGGAATTAAATACCTATGCCAAAGGGCGTGGCAAATTCTTCTGCACATTGCAGGGCTACGAGGTGTGCCAGAATCAGGATGAGGTGGTAGAAGCTATCGGTTATCAGCCGGAGGCAGATTTATATAATACATCAGATTCTGTATTCTGTGCCCACGGAGCGGGATATCTGGTGCCGTGGTATGAAGTAAAAGAGCACATGCATATGCCATCTGTTTTAGAAGAAGATGGCGGCACAAAAGAAGAACGGATAAAAGTCCACCGTCCCGGCGTAGTAGAGGACTGGGTAGATACCGATGAAATCGATGTTATTTTAGAAAAGACCTTCTATGCCAACCGACAGGAAGGAAAACGCAAAAACGGTGTCGTGCGAAAACGCAAAGCAGAAAACAATGCACCAACCGTCCGTACTTACCACAAGCCGGAAAAACTGGAACGCTATCTACTGGTGGATGGCTACAATGTAATTTATGCATGGAAGGATTTACATGAACTGGCAGAAGTGAATCTGGATGGAGCCAGAGGCAAATTGCAGGACATTCTCTGCAACTATCAGGGCATCTTTGGTGGCGAAGTCATTGTGGTGTTTGATGCATACCGCCTGACCGGACATAAGACAGAACAGTTGGACTATCACAATATCCATATTGTCTTTACGAAGGAAGCAGAAACGGCAGACCAGTACATTGAACGCTTTGCCCACGAACATCACAATCATTATGATGTAACAGTTGCAACCTCCGATGGCTTAGAGCAGATGATTATCCGCGGCCAGGACTGCAAGCTGATATCTGCCCGGGAGTTTGAACAGGAAGTAAAACGGGCGAACAGCGCCATGTGGGATAATTACCGGAATGGACAGAATATTTTCTGATAAATATTGCCATGGCATGGAAAAAAAGCTATGATAGAAAAAGAGTTTCACTCGGGTGATTAGAAAAGATAAAATCAGATAAATGGTATTGTTGCTGCCATTGGGGGATGTTTTCTTTTGATGAACAGGAAATGTCCTATCGTTCTTAGATACGCATTTTGCTTGTAGGAGACTGTCTTTCCGCCTGCTTTGACGGGATATCTGCACTGTCCGCCGGAGGCGGATGCCACAGCAAGCCTGCAAGGGGCACTAAGAATTTCGATAAAGTTACGAATTCGTCCGGCAACCGGCGCATATTCACATCCATGCTTAAGATGCGCCTCACTGGCACATCCCTGTGCCAGTGTTGCCGGTTTGCCGACGAAATTCTAAGTGCCCCTAACAGCCTGCTTCATGCATCCGCATTCCGGCGCACAGCACAGATATCTTGTCAAACATTGGAAAGACCGGCTAAATCACAAAAGCAAAATGCAGTGTCTTAGAACGATGGCATTTCCTGTTACAAAAGGAACACCGCCAATGACGGCAACGATAGATTTATTTTTGTTCAGTCTTTTCTAATCACCCGAACAGAATCATTTTTAGCAGAAGGAGAAAGGATATGGAAGGAAAAGGAAGAATAACAGGACATACAGGATTATTGGCATTGATCGGTTCCCCGGTAGGACACTCAGGCTCCCCGGCAATGTATAACTATAGCTTTGAAAAATTAGGATTAGATTATGCATACGTAGCATTCGATATAAAAGTAGAAGAAGTAAAGGCAGCCGTGGATGCCATGCGCCTTTTCCACATGCGTGGCTGCAATGTAACGATGCCATGTAAGACAGAAGCTGCAAAATATATGGATGAGCTTTCACCGGCAGCCCGGATTATCGGAGCAGTCAATACCATAGTAAATGAAGATGGAAAATTAATCGGACATATGACAGACGGTGAAGGATTTGTAGGCAATTTAAGAGACCATGGAATTGAGATAAAAGGAAAGAAAATCACAGTAGCAGGAGGCGGCGGAGCAGCCACTGCCATTCAGGTACAGTGTGCGCTGGACGGGGCAAGAGAAATCAGCATTTTCAATATCAAAGATGACTTCTTTGAAAGAACACTGGAAACAGCAGAGAAGATTAGAAAAGAAGTGCCGGGCATTGTGGTAAATGTGTATGACATTGCAGACACTGCAAAGATGACAGAAGAGATTCAAAGCTCTGACATTTTTGCCAATGCAACCATTGTTGGAATGAAACCGATGGAAAAAGAAAGCGTTGTGAAAGATACATCCGCATTCCGTCCGGGACTGGTGGTTGCAGATGCCGTTTATAATCCGGAAGAGACAAGATTACTCCGGGAAGCAAAAGAAGCAGGTTGCACCTGCCTCAATGGAAAAGGAATGTTACTGTGGCAGGGTGTTGCTGCATTCCACCTGTACACCGGAGAAGAGATGCCGGTACGGGAAGTAAAAGAGAAGTTTTTCCAGTAGGATAAGGAGTAAGAAATGGAGCAGACGGTAGTCAGAATCAGGACATTGGAAATCGGAAGCGGAATGCCAAAGATTTGTGTTCCGGTTGTAGGAAAGACGGAAAAAGAAATATTAGAGGGCGCAGAGCGGGCGAAGGCTGCAAAACCGGATCTGGTGGAATTTCGTGTGGACTGGTATGAAGAAGTTGCAGACAGTAAAAAAGTAGTAGCACTGTTAGAAAAGCTTCGTAAATGTTTGGGAGAACTTCCAGTTTTATTTACCTTCCGAAGCAGCAGGGAAGGCGGAGAAGCTGCCTTAAGCGACGGCGCATATCAAAGCTTAAATGAAGCAGCAATTGCATCCGGCTTTGTGGACTGCGTGGATGTGGAATTATTTTCCGGGGATGCTGTTGTAAAGGCAGTAGTAGAGGCAGCACATAGCAATAATGTAAAAGTCATTGCATCCAATCATGATTTTGAAAAAACACCGGCAGCAGAAGAACTCCTTGCCAGACTTCAGAAAATGGAAGCACTTGGCGCAGATATTCCAAAGATTGCCGTTATGCCACAAAGCAGCAAGGATGTTTTAACACTGCTTACGGTAACGGAAAGCTGGAAGGAAACAGGGAAGACACCTGTTATTACTATGTCTATGGCAGGAGAGGGCTTAATCAGCCGTCTTTGCGGAGAAATCTTTGGCTCGGCAGTTACCTTTGGTGCAGCCGGAAAGAGCAGCGCACCGGGACAGATAGATGCAGAAGAACTGCGGCGGATATTGGAAATCATACATCAGAATAGCAATAGACAGTAAAAATAATAGAGAAGAATTTCAATCGATATTTGGAATCATACATATGGAAAGGAATTAGAAAATGGCAGAGAATATTTTTCTGATTGGATTTATGGGAGCCGGGAAAAGCACCATAGCAAAAGTATTAAAAGAGAAATTAAATGTTCCTCTTTGCGAAATGGATGAAATGATTGCAGAGCAGCAGAAAATGGCTATCTCTGACATTTTTGCACAGTATGGTGAAACACATTTCAGAGATTTGGAGACACAGCTTGTAAAAGATATTTCAGAAAAAGACGGTGTCATCGTATCCTGCGGTGGCGGTGCAGTGCTGCGGGAAGAAAATGTATCTTTTATGAAAGAAAATGGCAGAATCGTTCTGTTATCTGCTACACCGGAAACCATTTATGAGAGAGTCCGCTACAGCAAGGACCGCCCGATTTTAAATGGCCATATGAATGTGGAGTACATCCGTGAACTGATGGAGAAACGCCGCAGCCGTTATGAAAGTGTTGCAGACCTTGCGGTGGCAACAGACGGCAGGAGTGCAGAGACAATCGCAGATGAGATTATTGCAAAGTTAAGAGAAGCATAATGGAAATGAGAGAGTATATAGAAGCAATCGCAGAAAGCTGCAGGAAGCTGATTATCAGTAAGCCTGCCACAAAGCAGGAAGAGTATCGTAAAATTATCGTACAGAAAAGGAAGCCTTTTTCCAGATGGAAAAATATACGGACAAGCAGGTATTTCATGAGAATCTATCTGTAGAAGAATTAGAGACAGCATTGGAAGAACTGATGCAGAATCATTTTCGCCAGCTCAATGGATTTGATATAGAAGCAGAGCATATTCTTCTGGTATCCAAAAAAGGAGTGCCGTCTTATAAAAAGAAAAAGCTGCAGAATGCAGTAAATGAGACTGCAACCCATAACCGGAAGAAAAATTATCTTTTAGAAGAAGGTAAGGTCATTCCGCCGTTGGTGGATATGGGAATTTTTACTGCAGAGGGCAAAATCGTCCGCACCATGTATGATAAGTTTAAGCAGATTAACCGTTTTGTTGAAATCATCGATGATTATGTGAAGGACTGCAAAAAGGAGAAGCTTCATATCATTGATTTCGGCTGCGGTAAGTCCTATCTTACTTTTATTATGTACTACTACTTTACGGAAGTGCGCAAGATTCCGGTAGAGATTGTAGGACTGGATTTAAAGAAAGATGTCATAGAAAAATGTAATCAGGCAGCAAAAAAATACGGATATGACACCCTGCATTTTGAACTGGGAGATATCAATGGCTACAAAGCACCGTTTCCGGTGGATATTGTAGTATCTTTGCATGCCTGCGATACCGCAACGGATTTTGCCTTATACAATGCTATCAGCTGGGATGCGGAAATGATTTTCTCCGTGCCATGCTGCCAGCATGAATTAAATGAGCAGATGGAGAGCGAAAAGCTGCATCTGATGACCCGTTATGGCATTATCAAAGAGCGTTTTGCAGCACTGACAACGGATGCAATCCGTGCCAACCTCTTAGAGTGCTGCGGATACAAGAGCCAGGTCTTAGAATTTGTGGATTTGTCCCATACGCCAAAGAATCTTCTGATCCGGGCGAGAAAGGCAAAGATTTCAAAGGAGCATAAGCAGAAGCTTTTAAAAGAAGTGAATGCCATGTGCGAAGAATTCCAGTTAAAACCGTTACTCTACGGATTACTGCAAGTGGATGAAGGGAGAAATACGGATGCATTCAGAACAGGAAAATAATAGTTTCCCGGCAGAGTTTTTAGAGAGAATGAAGGAAATGTTAGGGGCAGAGTATCCTGCATTTTTTGAAAGCTTAGGGCAGGAGCGGCAGCAGTCGTTCCGGATTAATACAGGGAAAACCAGTGTATCAGAATTTTTACAACAGACAGATTGGAAGCTAAAACCGGTTCCATGGTGTGAGACCGGTTTTTATTATGGAAAAGAGATTCGGCCGGGAAAACATCCTTATCACAATGCTGGTGTGTATTATATTCAGGAGCCGTCGGCAATGGTACCGGCAGAATGTCTTAAGGCACAGCCGGGGGATATCATCTTAGACCTCTGTGCAGCTCCCGGTGGAAAGAGCACCCAGATTGCGGCAGCTATGAAAGGGGAAGGAATCTTAATCTGTAATGAGATTCATCCGGCGAGAGCGAAGATTTTATCTGAAAATATAGAGCGGATGGGAATCAAAAACGCACTGGTATTAAATGAGACACCGGAGCATCTGTCAGAGCGTTTTCCAGGCTGCTTTGATAAAATCATGGTGGATGCACCATGTTCCGGGGAAGGCATGTTCCGGAAGAATGAAGAGGCCGGAAATGAGTGGAGCCTTGACAATGTGAAGCTGTGTGCCGACCGGCAGGACGGTATCTTAGACTGTGCGTATGAGATGTTAAGACCCGGCGGCAGGATGGTATATTCCACCTGCACCTTTGCACCGGAAGAGGATGAAGGGAGCGTGCACCGTTTCTTAGAACGTCATCCGGACTGCCAGATTGCAGAAGGAATTGACAGTGAAGGCTTCATTCATGACAAAGAAGGCTGCATCCGACTGTTTCCGCATAAAATCGAAGGCGAAGGACATTTTGCAGCAGTGATAACGAAAGCAGGCGAAGGTTATGGCGGCTTTGGACTGACGGAAAAGGGCATAAAGGAAAAAGACTGCCCGGAATATCTTTCTTTTGTAAAAGAGAGTTTAAAAGAAAAACCTCAGGGAGCATTGCTTAAATTTGGAGAGCAGCTCTATCTGATGCCGGAAGGATTTCCTGCTTTAAAGGGGCTGAAGGTATTACGGCCGGGACTGCATCTTGGCACCTTAAAAAAGAACCGTTTTGAACCATCCCATGCACTGGCACTTGCCATGCAGCCACAAGAGGCATTTCATGTTGCCATGCTTTCTTCTGACAGTCAGGAAATCAGACAGTATCTGATGGGACAGACTTTTTCATGGGGAGGAGAAAAGGGCTGGTATTTAATCTGCGTAGATGGCTACAGCATCGGTTGGGGCAAGCTGGCAGGTGGAATCATGAAGAATCATTATCCGAAAGGGCTTCGTATGGTGGATATTATCTGAAAAGAGAGAATCTGAAAAAAGCTGCTTAAAATAAAACAAAATTAAGGAAATATTAATAAACACCGGGAATATCTGCTTGTGATTTAAAGGAAAATCGAATATGATTATTAAGTCGGAAAAAATAGAAAGTTAGAAAATTATGTGTGAAGAGACAAAGTTGGGAAAATTTTATCAAAAATACATAGCAAAATGGATACCATCATACGGACCACTGCCATTGGCATGGTGTGCCATTTTTAATACCATTATTTATTGGGGCACCCAGAGGCTGATGGCAAATGCAAAGCATTATGACCTGACCAGCAATCTGGACAGGAGTATTCCTTTTGTAAAAGAGTGGATTATTCTGTATGTTTTATTTTTTGCGTTCAGTTTAATAAATTATATTCTGGTATCGAGAGAAGATAAGGAAACATTTTTCCGTTTTGCAACAGCGGATATGTTGTCAAGAGTAATCTGCTGTATCTTCTTTATATTGCTTCCAACCACGAATATCAGACCGGAAGTGACAGGGCATGATTTCTGCAGCTGGCTGGTGCGTTTTATCTATGCATCGGATGCACCGACGAATCTCTTTCCATCCATCCATTGTCTGGTAAGCTGGTTCTGCTTCATCGGGGTAAGAAAGAGCCGTAAGATACCGGGCTGGTACAAAGGATGTTCTTTTGTGATGGCAGCATTAATTTGTGCATCCACCCAGTTTACCAAACAGCATTACATGATTGACCTGGTAGCAGGCATTTTTCTGGCAGAATTCTGCTGGTTTGTATCAAAGCATACCGGAATGTACCGTCCGGTAATGAAAGTTTTTGATAAAATCGGAAGAAAGATATTCGGGGTGAAGCATTATGATGAGTAAGAAAAAAGGAATACTAAATGCAGTTTTTCTTATTACCGTATTTGCAATTACCATATATGCAATCTTTCATGGACAGGATTTAGGTGAATTGTTCGGCTATATCCGGAATACGGATTACCGGTACTGGCTTGTTGCGGTGGTCTGCGTGGTATTCTTTATCTGCAGTGAATCTGTTATCATATATTATATGATGCGAAGCATCCGGCAGAAGATAAAACTTATGCATTGTTTCCTGTATTCCTTTGTTGGATTCTTTTTCAGCTGTATTACACCATCGGCAACCGGAGGACAGCCGGCACAGATTTATTATATGAAAAAGGATAAGCTGTCCATACCGGTATCGACACTGGTTTTAATGATTGTAACCGTTACCTATAAGCTGGTACTTGTGGTACTCGGCACATTGGTTGTAATCATTCGTCCGGCACAGATTATGCATTATCTTGAACCTGTGCTGGGATGGTGTTATCTGGGACTTTTATTAAATGTCTTTTGTGTGGCATTTATGATGTTTCTGGTTTTCCATCCGACACTGGCAGCTAATATGATGGATGCCATCATAAGAGGACTTGGCAAAATTCATCTGATGAAGCGTACTGAATATTACCGGGAAAAAATGGCAAATGCCATGAAGCAGTATCAGGATGTGGCAGGATATTTCCGTACCCATAAATTGGTCGTAACCAATGTATTTCTGATTACCGTAGTACAAAGACTGTTACTCTTTTTTGTAACATATCTGACCTGCCGTTCCTTCGGAATCAATGGAACAGGGATGGTAACCATTGTTGTATTACAGGGAATGATTTCCGTTGCGGTGGATATGCTTCCGTTACCGGGAGGAATGGGAATCAGTGAATCACTGTTTTTATCTATTTTTGCACCAATCTGCGGCACACTGACATTGCCGGCGATGGTGGTAAGCAGGGGACTCAGTTATTACACAGAATTAATTTTAAGCGCAGTTATGACAGTCGTAGCACATTTTACGATAGGAAGACCGCATAAACAGAAGAGGGAAGAAAGGTAGAGGGAAAAATGATAGGTTTTTATGATTATACAGTAGTACTTACATATATTAGTCTGATGTGTTCTGTTTTTGGAATTACTCAGGCAATTGGAGGACATTACAGAACAGCAATTATCTGTCTGGCATTATCCGGATTATTTGATATGTTTGATGGAAAGATTGCAAGAACCAAAAAGAACCGTACTGATGATGAAAAATTATTTGGCGTTCAGATTGATTCCCTTTGCGATGTAGTCTGCTTTGGTGCGTTCCCGGCAGTAATCTGTTATGTGCTTGGTGTAAGAGGTATTCTTGGAACCATTGTTCTGGCATATTATTGTGTCTGCTCCGTGATTCGTCTTGGATTCTTCAATGTGTTGGAAACCAACCGCCAGAGAGTAGAAGAGGGTGCCAATAAATATTATCACGGACTGCCGATTACAACGATGGCAATCGTACTGCCACTGGCATTTATGCTGAACTTTGTAATTGCAGAGCGTGAATTCAGTGTGTTACTACTCTTTGTTTTGGCAGTAGTTGGCACATTATTCATTGTAGATTTTAAATTGAGAAAGCCATCTAATGCATTTCTTGCAGTTTTGGTTATCCTTGTGGCATGTGCAGTAGTTGCAATCTTCTTATTCTCAAAATATCATATTTCACTGTGCTTTCCAGGACTGGAGAATTCCATTTTAGACCGTCTGATGAGGTAGAAATTGTGTAACATTTCCTGTGATGAGGAAAAATGAGGAGGAAACGAAGATGCGTTGTGTAGACCGGAAGGGAAATGAAATTGGTGAGAATGCAGCACAGGGCAGAGTGTTAAAGGCATTGTATGAGACTGCTGCCGGAAGAATTTTACTTGGAATTCTGGTGAAACCTTTTGTTTCCAAAGTAGGTGGATTCCTTTTGAACCAGTCGGTATCAAAGGCTGCAATTGCACCATTTATAAAAAAGAATCATATAGATATGACAGATTATGAGGAACGGGAATACCGTTCCTATAATGATTTTTTTACCAGAAAAATCAAGCCGGGACACCGGAAATTTGACCGTGTTAAGGAGAATTTCTGTGCACCCTGCGATAGCAGGCTCAGTATATATCCCATTACAGCAGAGGGAAAAGTCTGCGTCAAGGATACGGAATATACCATGGAGAGTCTTTTCCGTAGCAGGAAAATCGCCCGTCATTATGAGGGCGGAACCCTTTGCATTTTCCGCCTGACGGTAGATGATTATCATCATTACAGCTTTGTGGATGATGGCAGAATGGGGTACATCTATAGGATTCCGGGTGTTTTTCATACGGTAAATCCGCTGGCGGGAGAAATATATCCGATTTATAAGGAAAATACCAGAGAATTTTCTGTGCTGAAAAGTCAGCATTTTGGAAATATTTTAATGATGGAAGTGGGCGCACTTATGGTAGGCAGAATCTGTAATGAGAAAGAAAACTGCCCGGTGCACCGTGGAGAAGAAAAAGGTAAATTTGAATTTGGCGGTTCTACGGTAATTTTGTGTCTGGAAAAAGACAGGGTAGAACTGGACGCAGATATTGTGTATAATTCCAATAAAGGAGTCGAGACGAAAGTCCGGCAGGGGGAAAAGATTGGAAGGATGTCAGAATGGAAGCGCATGAAGTATTAGAACAGGTGAAAAGCGGAAAGATGACCGTAGAAGAAGCGGAGCAGTTTTTTAAAAGGGAACCATTTGAAGAGATGGGCTATGCAAAGATAGACAGCCATCGGAAAGTGCGTTCCGGTTTTGCAGAAGTGGTATTCTGTCAGGGAAAACGGGATGAGTTTCTTCTTGAAATCTTTCAGAGAATATACAAGGATGAAGGCGAGGTCATGGGAACCAGGGCGTCTTTGGCACAGTATGAGCTGTTGCACAAGGAATTACCGCAGGTTACCTATGACCCTGTTTCTCGTATATTAAAAATTGAAAAAAAGGATAAAAAACGCAGTGGACTGATAGCGGTATGTACGGCTGGAACGGCAGATATTGCAGTGGCAGAAGAGGCTGCGCAGACGGCAGAGTTTTTCGGAGCCAATGTGGAACGTATTTATGATGTGGGAGTCAGTGGAATTCACCGTCTCCTTTCACGGCTTGAGGTAATCCAGAAAGCCAACTGTGTTGTTGCAGTGGCTGGCATGGAAGGAGCACTGGCAAGCGTTTTAGGCGGACTGGTAAGCAGACCGGTAATCGGTGTACCAACCTCCGTAGGCTATGGAGCGAATATGGGAGGCATTTCTGCATTGCTTACCATGATTAATTCCTGTGCGAACGGTGTCGCAGTGGTAAATATTGATAATGGTTATGGTGCAGGCTGTCTTGCAACACAGATAAACAGACTGGGGGTGCATGATGAAGAAGCGTAGTTTATATCTGGACTGCCATACCGGAATCAGTGGTGATATGGTAGTGGCAGCTTTACTGGATGCAGGAGCAGACAGAGAAGTCTTAGAAACTGTTTTAAGGAGCATTCCGGTATCCGGCTTTGGGATTGCAATCAGCAGAGTACAAAAGACGGCCCTGTCGGCATGTGATTTTAAGGTCATCCTAGATGCCGCCCATGAGAATCATGATCATGATATGAAGTATTTATATGGGAAGGAAGAATCGCACGCACATGGAGGGCATTTCCATTCGGAAGAATCCCATACCCATGGGGAACATCATCATCACGAACACCGCGGTCTGGCGGAAATTTATTCCATAATCGATGGTACGAATATGATAGAGAGTGCCAGGGCACTTGCTAAGAAAATATTTAGGATTTTAGCAGAAGCAGAAGCAAAAGCCCATGGTGTTCCGGTGGAAGAAGTACATTTTCATGAAGTGGGAGCCTTGGATTCAATCGTAGATATTATTGCAGCGGCAGTTTGTGTTGATAATCTTGGAGTAGATGAGGTCATTATTCCTGCCCTGTGGGAAGGGGAAGGAACGGTGCGCTGTCAGCATGGAATCCTGCCGGTTCCGGTTCCGGCAGTGACTAACATAGTGATGGAATATGGAATCCTGCTTGGAAAAATCGGTGAACCGGGAGAATATGTGACTCCGACAGGGGCTGCAATTGCAGCGGCTATCTGTACGTCAGGAGAGCTGCCGGAATGTTACCGGATTGTGGGAAACGGACTGGGCGCCGGAAAGCGGGACTATAAGCGGCCGGGACTGCTCCGGGCATTGTTGCTGGAAACAGAAGAACCGGTCTATGAAAGTGATTCTATTTTAAAACTGGAATGTAATATCGATGACTGTACCGGGGAAGCACTGGGCTATGCCATGGAGCTTTTACTGGAAAATGGCGCAAGAGATGTCCATTATATACCGGTCTATATGAAGAAAAACCGCCCGGCATATCAGTTGACAGTAATCTGCAGGAAAGAAGACCGGGAAAAATTAGAAGCAATTATATTTCGTGAGACAACAACCATTGGAATCCGCTATGTAGAAATGGTGCGGACGATTCTGCCAAGAAGGACAGAAAAGCGGCAGACCTCCTATGGTGAGGTGGCGGTTAAAATATGTGAGGGTGAAGGAGAAGTGCGTATTACTCCGGAGTATGAATCCATCCGGGAGGTATGCAGAGAGAGAGGACTTCCTTTTCAGAAGGTATATGATGATGTATTGCAGGAGTTGAAATAAGGATATGAAAAGGATGAGGTTAAAAGGATGCATACAAAAACAGATTTATTAGAGGGTAATATTTTAAAATCTTTGATTTTATTTGCAATTCCACTTATTATTTCCAATTTATTTCAGCAGCTCTATAATGCGGCAGATACCATGATAGTAGGCCATTTTCTGTGTGATGAATCGCTGGCAGCAATCGGTGCATGTGCAGCGGTTTATGAACTGCTGGTAGGATTTGCACTGGGTTTTGGAAATGGACTTAGCATGGTAGTGGCAAGAAGCTTTGGTGTAGGAGATAAAGACTTGTTAAAGCGTGCAGTTGCAGGCTCTTTGGTAATTGGAGCAGCGGTGACGGTTGGTGTAATGCTGATTGCACAGATTGGACTTCGTCCGCTTCTGGTTTTGTTACATACACCATCAGAAATCATTGAGGAATCCTATTCTTATATTTATATTGTAACAATCTGTGTTGGAGTAATGTTTGCATATAATCTGTTGTCCGGATTGCTTCGTGCAATTGGAAACAGTTTTATGCCGCTGGCATTTTTGATTATTTCGTCCGCTATCAATATTGTACTGGATGTTCTTTTTATTACACAGTTTCAGATGGGAATCCGTGGTGCAGCAGTAGCAACGGTGGTAGCACAGGGAATTTCTGCAGTATTATGTGCCCTTTATATTATGAAAAAATGTAAGCTTTTAATACCGGCACGGGAGCATTTTAAAGTAGATGGACCACTTTACCGGGAACTGACAGGCCAGGGGCTTTCCATGGGCTTTATGTTAGCCATTGTATCTACAGGAACAGTAATCCTGCAATATGCCATCAATCAGCTGGGTTATCTGATTATTGCGGGACATACAGCAGCACGAAAATTAAACAGTTTTTGTTCGTTGCCATTAATGCCACTGGCAATGGCAACAGCAACCTTTGTATCCCAGAACCGGGGAGCAGACCAGCGCGACCGTATCCTTAAGGTAGTGCGGTATGCCATGATACTGTCTGTTGGCTGGGCAGTATTTATTACCGTTATTGTTGCATTTGCCGCACCTTCCCTGATTGCATTGCTCTCCGGCTCATCCGAAAGTGTAGTTCTTGAAAATGGTGCCAGATATATCCGCTGGAATACACCGTTTTATTCGGTGCTTGGAATTCTTATGGTACTTCGAAATGTGTTACAGGGACTTGGCAAAAAGGTAGTGCCACTGGTTTCAAGCATGATAGAGCTGGTAGGAAAAATTGCATTTGTTCTATTGTTTATCCCAATCTTGAAATATTTTGGTGTAATTATCTGTGAGCCGGTTATCTGGTGCCTGATGTGTATACAGCTTGTCATATCTTATTACAGAGACCCGTATATCCGTGGAAAGGAAGAAAAGAAATGAAGCTTGGAATCGTAGGAACAGGAACTATCGTAGAAGAAGTGCTTCCGGTATTAAAACAGGTAAAAGGGCTTTCCTGCTATGGAATTTGTGGAACAAAGCGCAGTGAAGCAAAAGCAGAAAAACTAAAAGAACAGTATCAGATGAAGCTTGCAGTAAGTGATTATGAAAAACTTCTGGATTCGGAAATTGATACCGTCTATATTGCTGTGCCAAATCTTTTACATTTTGAAATGGCAAAAGAAGCAGTTCTTCGTGGAAAACATGTTATTGTAGAAAAACCCATGACAGCCAATGAAAGACAGGCAGAGGAGCTTTGTGCCCTTGCAAAGAAGCAGGGAGTATTTTTATTTGAAGCTATTACCACACGGTATCAGTCGAACTATCAGTTTATCAAAGAGCAGTTACCGACGATTGGCAAAATTAAAATGGCAGTCTGCAATTTCAGCCAATATTCCAGAAAATATGACCGTTTCCAGAATGGAGAAAACATTCCTGTTTTTGATGCAAAGCAGGCAGGTGGAGCTTTGATGGATTTAAACTTATATAATATCCAGTATTTAGAAGGCTTCTTTGGAGAACCGCAGTCTGTGCATTATACCGCGAACATGGAAAAAGGAATTGACACCAGCGGTGTTGCAATTTTATCTTATCCCGGCTTTCAGGCAGTTGCAATAGGCGCAAAGGACTGCCAGGGACAGCCGGAATATCGCATTGAAGGAAGTGAAGGCTACATTGCCCAGAACAGCCCGTGTAATGTCTGCGGCGCAGTGACCATCCATTACCGGGATGGAAGAGAGGTATCCTATGATGGAAATGGAGATGCACACCGGATGTATGCAGAGTTTGTTTCCTTTGTAAATGAGATAGCATCAAAGGACACTGAAACCTGCTACGAAATGCTCGACCACAGCCTTGCGGTCAGCCGGATACTGACCCGGGCAAGAGCGGATGCCGGAATTGTATTTCCGTGTGATGAAAATTAGTCAAGTATGATTTAGTCAATCGTACTTGACTAATTTGTATTTGACGAAGGTAATCCTTCCATCTCCACACTATCTCCATATCTATGTAATAAGATGTAACAAGTTCGTAACAACTTGCGAATGATTACATAGGAAATTGCGAGAAGAGAAAATTATTTGAATTTATTTTAGAAAATGAACAATAGCCAGACAGTCCGGCAAAGTGCGGAGGCATTTTCATGGCTGTTAGGGGCACTTGGAATTTCGTATGGGAACAGGCAACGCCGGTACATGGAAGTACCGGCGAGACGCAGATGAACATGGATGTGAATTTGCACCGCTTGCCGGATAAAAAGAATACAATCCGAAATTCTTAGTGCCCCTTGCAGTTATGATACAGCCTTAGTACTTGCCGGGCTGCCCGGCTATTTCTTACTTTGTAAAAATAAATAGAATATCTCTTCTGCAATACCTGATGATTACATAGGTAAGGAGACAGATATGAAATACAAAACAGTAAAAAAATTATGGCTTGCAGCCGCAATCCTGACAACCACAACTTCATTATGGACCAATGTCAATGCCATGGAGACACCAGCTGCATCCGGTGCAGGCGTAATCCGGGCACTGAATGAGCAGCGCATTTTATCTGAGCAGTATGCACTGCAGCAGATACAGACAGGAGCTGGTGAACTGGCAGAAGGTGAAGCAGCAGGCGAAGCAGAAATAAATGATGTGGCAGAACTTTCACTTGGAAATGCAGAAGAGGAAATGCCGGCAGCAGACCAGCCGGAACTTGCGGTTGCAATCGCACCGAACTATGTGAATATTCGAAAAGAACCGTCTATAGAAGGAGAAGTGCTTGGAAAACTTTACCGTAATACGGTAGGTGTGATAGAGGCAGCAGAAGAGGGCTGGTATTATATTACTTCCGGTTCAGTCAGCGGCTTTGTCAGTGCAGAATATGTCTGTGTGGGAGAAGAAGCAAGAGCACTTGCGGAAGAAATTGGCACACAGCTTGCCCGGGTAACTACAACAACTTTAAAAGTGCGTACGGAAGCATCCACAGATGCTGCCGTATTAGGACTGGTACCGGGAGGCGATATACTAACGGTAACAGAGACACTGGATGGCTGGTTAAAGGTTGATGCAGAGGAAGGGGAGGGCTATGTAGCAGCAGATTATGTAGAAACCTATACGGAATATCCCCATGCAGAATCCATTCAGGAAGAAGCAGAACGGTTAGCAAGAGAAGAAGCCGCAAGAAGAGCAGCACAGGAAGCAGAAGCCAGAAGAAAAGCGGCAGAGCAGCAGGCAGCAGCACAAAAGAAGGCAGCAGCGAAGCAGAGCACCAATCATACAACAGCAGGGAATGCAACATCTAAAGCTTCAACATCTGGAAATGCTGCATCCGGAAACAGCGGAACAGGGGCGTCTGTATCTGATGCCGGTTTAGGCAGGCAGATTGCAGATTATGGATTGCAGTTTGTAGGAAATCCATATGTATATGGTGGAACCAGTCTTACAAATGGGGCGGATTGTTCCGGCTTCGTGCAGAGTGTATATAGGAATTTTGGAATTAATCTGCCAAGAACCTCCGGTGAGCAGGGAGCCTGCGGAAGCGCAGTGGCATCTTTGGCAGAGGCACAGCCGGGAGATTTAATCTGGTATTCCGGTCATATCGGAATCTATATCGGAAACGGACAGATTGTGCATGCAAGTTCAGCAAAGACCGGAATTAAAGTATCAAATGCAGGCTACCGGACGATTCTTTCTATCCGAAGAATTGTATAAGGAGAATAAAAATTTTTATCCGTGGAGATACTGACTACAATAGAAAAGATTATAAATTAGTAGAAAAGATTGTAGCAGGAAGGATAGAAGATATATGGGAACAAAGGGAACCATTATCATTCAGGAGTCAGAAGGAAGGATGCCCCAGGAACTCTGCCAGCAGCTTTTAGAAGAGGGCTACCGCATTGTATACGAAGAAGACAGGCGGGCAGGAAGTCAGATTGAAATTGGAACAGCCTGCATCTTAGAAGTAGACAATCATTGTATCAGAAGAGGCAGGAAAAAGATTCATCTGACACCTAATGAATATAAAATTTTATATACCATGGTGAAATCTCCCCACCGGGTATATAGCAGAAACCAGTTGATTACTTATGCGTTAGAGGATGCCTTTGATGGCTATGACAGAACCATAGATTCCTATATTAAGAGTATCCGGAAGAAAATTGAAAAGAATCCCAGACGGCCGCGTTATATCATAACGGTGCACGGAGTCGGATATAAATATGTTCCATCAGACAGTGAGGGCACTCATGGAGAATAAGAGCCTGGAACAGAGGATGGAAACAGAACCGGTGCATCGTGTGATTTTGTCACTGGCGGCACCTACGGTACTTAGTATGCTGGTAATTTCTGCTTACAGTATCGTGGATACCTTCTTTGTAACAAGACTTGGCAGCAGGGCAACTGGAGCGGTCGGAATTACGTTTGCGCTGGTGGCATGGATACAGGCAGTGGGCTATACTGTTGGCATGGGAGCGGGAAGCCTTGTTTCAAGGCTCCTTGGAAAGAAAGAAAAAGAGCAGGCAGAGCAGATTGCAAATTCGGCAATTATGTCAGGGCTGCTGCTTGGACTTATAAGTCTGGTGGCAGGTCTGATTTTTTTGACACCTTTGCTGAAACTTTCCGGTGCAACAACAGAGCTGCTTCCATATGCAAGGGAATATGCCCTCTTTGTATTGCTGTCGGCACCCTTTACCATAGAGACACTGGTACTTGGTACGCTTCTTCGGGCACAAGGCAGGGCGAAAGCATCCATGGCAGGAATGGTAACCGGTGGAATTCTTGATATTATACTGACACCGGTGTTTCTGTTTGTCTTAAATCTTGGAGTAAAAGGAGCCGCATTAGCGGCATTTATCGGACAGGTAGTGGCAGCAATGGTACTGGGAGGCTGTTTCTGGCATGGCAGAATGAAACTGAATGGAAAGAAACAAAGTAAAAATTTTTTTAAAATAAAGGACTATGGTAGCATTATAAAAAATGGTCTGCCGTCGCTTTGCAGGCAGGGATTTGCCAGCGTGGCAGCTGTATTGTTAAACCGGCAGGCGGTAGGATATGGAGATGCGGCAGTAGCAGCAATGTCTGTAGACGGACGGTTATTTATGGTATTTTTCAGCCTTTTTATCGGATATGGTCAGGGTTTTCAGCCGGTGGCAGGGTATCAGTTTGGAGCTGAAAATAAAAAAAAGTTAAAGCAGGCATTTATTTTTACTTTATGGAGCAGCACCATAGCGGCGGCAGGAATCGGTCTGGCAGGATTCCTTTTCGCACCGATGACCATGAACTTCTTTTTAAAAGAGGATATGGCAGCACAAATCGGCATTTTTACTTTTCGAAGCCAGTGCCTGATTCTTCCGCTGATTCCGATAGGAATTTTAAGTAATATGCTGTTTCAGGGAATCGGGCAGCAGGGGAAGGCGGCATTTCTATCAGCGTGCCGTCAGGGAATTGTATTTCTTCCGTTGATTTTCCTTCTACCGGAATGGATCGGACTGGCGGGAGTGGAGATTGCGCAGGCATTGTCAGATGGGCTGACTGCAATCATCAGCATTCCATTTGTGTTTTGTTATTTCCAAAAGAGTGAGAAAAAAAGAACAAAAAAAAAGACCAGTGACGGAAAGCGGCGGCTATGAAGCGCCGTTTGGTCAACTGGTCTACTGAACCATTTCTACCAGATAAGCTAACATGGTAACAGGTTCTTTCTTCTGTGCTTTCATCTCTCTTACATATGCTTCGTATTTTGCTACGAACCTGGAAAGACCCAGCACTGCATCCTGCTCTAAGAACATACAAATCCCTCCTTATGCAATTTATTATCTGAACAAACCTCTTTGTTCATTTAGTATTATATACTTACCTTTGGTAAATGTCAACAAAAAAGATGTGAAAAAATTGTGTAAAATTACCATAAAAGAAAATTAAGTTTTTGTTAATAAAATGTAAGGAACATTTGGTGTATGATGATAAGGAATGAAATAACAGATAACGCATATAGGAGCAGATAAAAATAAATGAGACAGACCGGAAGAGGAAAGAGAAAAACAGGAAGAAAAAAATATACATATGAGAAACCACATACAGCAGCAGAATACCGGCGCAGAAGAAGACAGCAGCAGGTGCGGATTCAGAGAATGCTGCTGCTTTTAGGAATTGTTCTTGTAGTAATTTTCATATTTGTATTAGGTGGGAAATTGCTCCGCTGGATAAGGGGAAAACATTTGGCAGCAGCAGATGTGCCGGCAGCCGTTACCAAAGTGGTAGAAAATCCGCCGGATTATGATGTGCAGCTTCTTACGATAAATGATTATTCCAGACCGGGACTTGCAATTGATCAGGTAAATGGCATTGTGGTGCATTATACTGCAAATCCGGGAACCACAGCGCAGCAGAACCGTGATTATTTTGAAGGCTTAAAGGACAGCCATGAAACACATGCCAGCAGTCATTTTGTCATCGGACTGGATGGTGAACTGATTCAATGCATCCCATGCAAAGAGATTTCCTATGCATCCAATGACAGGAACAGTGATACTATTTCCATCGAATGCTGTATCCCGGACGATACCGGAAGATTCAACGATGCCACCTACCAGACATTAGTGCATCTGGTGGCATGGCTTTGTGGCAGATATGATCTGACCATGGATGATGTCATCCGTCATTATGACGTAACCGGAAAAAACTGTCCGAAATATTATGTGGAACACGAGGATGCCTGGAAGCAGTTTAAGGTAGATGTGGCAGATTATATAGAAAAGAATGGAGTTGCCCCGGAAAATCTAAAAAATGACAAGGAGTAAGTCTTGCCAAATCTTCTGATTTCAAGTAATATTAAATCATTGATAGTGGAGAGACGAAAAGTCCACTGGTTGTAAGAAGGAAAAACATGTTAGAAGAGATTTGTAAGGCACTGACCGAAGAGACGAATATACGTGAAAATCTGATAGAATTAAAGAAAAGCATAAAAAATCAGGATGCATTGAAGGAATGGAAAGAATACCATGCAACGCATCCGGTTTTGTATGCTTTTTTGAGTTCCGAAGATGCTAAAATCCGGAAAAATGCAGCACTTATTCTGGGTGAGACAAATGAATCAGGGGCGGCAAAAGCACTGTTTGAGGCATACCAGAGGGAGAATACACGCTTTGTGAAAAGTTCTTATCTTACTGCAATGAATGGACTTGATATAGAGATTTATCAGGACGCATTCGGGAAGCGTTACAAGGAATTGTTAGCAGAAGTTCCGGCAGAAAGCGAAAAGAAGCACAGAACGGAAGAACTGCATGCTCTGGATAAATTGTTAGGTGGGCTGAACCAGAATAAGAAGCATCGTTTTACTGGATATGAAGAAGAGGTAGAAGTGCTTCTGACAACCAATCCTGCATATCGTGAGATTACGGCAGAACAGATAAAAAAAGATCGTCCGGTGCTGGTTCCGGCAGGTGTAAAAGTAAAGACAACACATCTTAGGGATGTGATAAAGATTCGTACTTTCCGGGAGATGCTGTTGCTGTTGTCCGGGGGACACCGGATTGCTGCAGAACCGGAAGTGGTAGCAGAGGCATATGCAAAATCAAATCTTATGGAGTTATTAAACAGGCTGCATGAGGGCAATCCACCATTTCGCTTCCGCATGGAAGTAAGGGGCATTGCACCGGAAGAAAAAGGCAGCTTTATCCGGAAAGCGGCAGCAACATTAGAAGATTTAACCGGACATCAGCTGTTAAATACGGTAGATGGCTATGAAATAGAATTGCGGCTTACGAAGAATACGGATGGCACATTATATCCATCCTGTAAATTATTTACGATTCCAATGCGGAGATTTTCTTACCGGAAGGAAGCAGTTGCAGCATCCATTCATCCGGCAAATGCAGCATTATTTATGAAGCTGGCAGAACCTTATCTGAAAAAGGGTGCACAGGTATTGGATCCGTGCTGCGGAGTTGGTACCATGTTAATAGAACGTGACCTTCTGGTGCCGGCGGGAGATATGTACGGACTGGATATTTTTGGAGAGGCTGTGATAAAGGCAAGAGAGAATGCCAAAGCGGCAGGAAGGCAGATTAATTATATTAATCGTGATTTTTTTGATTTTACACATAAATACCTTTTTGATGAAATCATTTCCAATATGCCATTGAGAGGGAAGAAAACAAGAGAAGAACAGGATGCCTTTTACAGTCAGTTCTTTGATTGTGCAGGAAAATTCCTGAAAAATGGTGGTCATATGATTTTATATTCCAATGAGGGCGGCTTTGTAAAGAAACAGCTGCGGAGACATATGGAATATCGTCTATTAGACGAGTTCTGTATACGGGAAAAAGAAGGTTTTTATTTATTTATAGTCGGTAAAAAGGGGTAACAAAAATGAAGCAGAAGTTGGATATGCAGGGGAGTAATGAGTTAATGTTTGGAGCGGAATTACTCGACGGAAGAGTGCTTCAGGGATTACAGGACCGTTTCTGTGCCTGTAATAATTTATATTGTGTATGCTTAAGTCAGATGCAGGGGGTTGTGACCAAGGCATATGGTTCCAAGGAAGAACTGAATTATATTCATGAAAAAGTCGGTATGGCACGCCATATTGTGCTGCTGAACAGACTGATTACCTCTGAGATGGAAGATGTAGTGGAAGAACCATTGGAAGAGGATTATTTGAAAATGAACGGTGTTGCAATCCGTGTAGGCGGTAAGATTGCAGCAATCTGGATTGTCATTGGTGTGCTTTCTGATATAGCCGCACCAGAACAGGAGATTCCGGAGAATATCCAGAAGACTACGACAAAGCAGTATTACAATTCACTTGATTTTTTAACCTATATATCCAAACAGTATTTTGCTACAAAGTTGGATGAGCTTCTGGCACAGGAAGCATTTGCCAAAAACAGGGAAAGCCAGGAGCAGATTAAGACAGAATTACAGCGTACAGAGGTCATGACTTCTATCGTGAAAATGCTGGAGAGTGAAAATGGCTTTTCCAAAATTGCAGACGAAATTCTGACAGATGTATGCAATTATCTGAAAATCAGTAATGCAGCATTGCTCCGTATTAACCGGGATGGCGAGACTGCGGATATGATAAGTGAATGCTGTCTGGAGGAAGAGGATGCATTGATTGCAAAATGCCAGGGCATTTCCACATCAGAATTTCCTTTTACCAATGGCAAGCCTTATATGATTTCAGCAGATTCCATACTGCCGCCCGCATTTGCACAGTTTTTTGAAAAATGGAATATTCAGGCGGCAATCAGCCTGCCGGTAGAGATTAACGGGGAAGCTGCCATGTATTTATGCTTCTTTGAACTGCGGAAACGCCGTATCTGGGATGTTTCCGATATTAAATTTTTAAATGAAGTAAAACAGATTGTGCAGAGTATTTTGATTAAGCGGATTACAAAGAATTCGCTGGCAAGTTCTTATGCATCCTTAGAGGCAATCCTTGAAAATGTAGGCTGTGGAATCTGTGTAAGGGATATGCTTTCGGAGAAGATTCTTTATACGAACCAGCAGTTTCACAGGTTATTTGCAGATGGCCGGTTTGAAAAGCAGCAGGATGAGATTTTCCGTTCCGGTAATAAGCGTTATGGAAATGGTAATTTTGTAGAATATTATTCCAAAGAGGATAACCGGTATTTTGACATTTATCATACCCAGATTAACTGGGTGGATGGCAGAAGGGTTATGCTGCTGACGGTTTATGATGTGACGGATAAAAAGCTTTATCAGCAGAAGATTGAACGCCAGGCGAATAATGATTTCCTGACGGGACTTTATAACAGAATGCGTTGTGAGCATGATGTGGAAATCTATATCCAGAGAGCCAGGGAACAGGGTGGCAAGGGAGCGCTCTGCTATATTGACCTGGATGACTTTAAGCATATTAATGATGGTCTGGGACATCAGTATGGGGATATTCTGCTGCAGACGATTTCAAGAAGCCTGCAGGGAGTGACCGGACTGGATTCTACCTGCTACCGCATGGGTGGTGATGAGTTTATCATCATTGTTAATCAGGAAGAATATCAGCGTCTGGATGAGATTTTAACAGAGATTAGGAATATTTTCTCCAAGCCGTGGTTCTTAAAAGGTGGAGATTACTACTGTACCATGAGTATGGGGGTGGTATGTTTCCCGGATGACGGAGACAATGTACAGGAATTAATCAAAAAAGCAGATATTGCTTTATACGAAGCAAAAAAAGGCGGTAAAAACCGTATAGAATTCTACGATGAGAATGTAGAAGCAACATCCTTTAAGCGGCTTGATTTAGAGAAGAATATGCGTTATGCCACTACAAATTCCTGCCAGGAATTTGAGGTGTATTATCAGCCGATTGTGGATATTTCCAGACCGGGAGATCCATGTAGTGGAGCAGAGGCACTTATCCGCTGGAATTCCGAGGCAATGGGGATGATTTCCCCGTCTGAATTTATTCCACTGGCAGAATATTTAGGACTTATCAATCCAATCGGAAGCTTTGCATTGAAAGAAGCCTGCCACCGTTGTAAATACTGGAATGACATGGGACATCCGGAGTATCATGTCAATGTAAATCTTTCGGTGGTACAGCTATTGCAGAATGATATGAAAGAAAAAGTCAGGGAAGTGTTGGAAGAGACAAAGATGGATCCGGCAAACCTTACCCTTGAAGTAACAGAGAGCCTTGCAATTAACGATATGAAGCGTATGAAGAGGATTCTTTCGGATATCAAGAGCCTTGGAGTAAAGGTTGCACTGGACGATTTTGGAACAGGTTATTCTTCCTTGAACCATATCCGTGAGCTGCCGATTGACATTATCAAGATAGACCGCTGCTTTATCATTGACATTGGAAAAGATGAGTATGCAGAGGCCTTTGTAAAGATGGTATCAGAACTGGCAGAGACCATCGGAGTACGGATTTGTGTAGAGGGGGTAGAGGAAACGGAACAGGTGGAGAAGCTCCGCAGCATGAAGGTGCAGTATATTCAGGGCTATTATTATGGCAAGCCAATGCGTGCTGAGGACTTTGAAAAGAAGTATCTGTAGAAAAAAAGAATGGGTAAAAGCTGATGGAAGGAAAGCTTTTTACCCATTTTAAATTTAGCAGTCTATCTCCAGTTCTACCGGACAATGGTCGGAACCAGGGACTTCCGTATGAATGGCAGCTCCCTTTAACTTCTCTTTTAAGGGCTGGGAAACCAGGAAATAATCAATACGCCATCCGGCATTCTTTTCCCTTGCGTGGAAACGGTAGGACCACCAGGAGTAGATGCCTTCCTGTTCCGGGTAGAAATAACGGAAGGTGTCGATAAAACCATTCTCTAAAAGAACAGAGAATTTTTCCCGTTCTTCATCTGTAAATCCGGCATTTTTACGGTTGGTTTTCGGATTCTTCAAATCAATTTCTTTGTGGGCAACATTCAGGTCACCGCAGAAAATAACCGGTTTCTTTTCTTCTAATCCCTTTAAATACTGTAAAAAAGCATCTTCCCATTCCATACGGTAGGAAAGCCTTGCCAGTTCGCTCTGGGAGTTTGGTGTGTAGCAGGTGATGAGATAGTAGTTTTCATATTCTAATGTGATAACACGTCCTTCTTCATCATGCTCCGGGATGCCAATGCCATAGCTTACAGAAAGAGGTTCCTTTTTGGTAAAGATGGCAGTGCCGGAATAGCCTTTTTTCTTCGCATAATTCCAGTACTGGTAATAGCCCGGAAGGGAAAGGTCAATCTGTCCTTCCTGCAGTTTAGTCTCCTGAATACAGAATGCATCTGCATTGATTTCATGGAAGAAATCTAAAAATCCTTTATTGACACAGGCACGTAAGCCATTTACATTCCAAGAAATAAATTTCATAGTGAGTCTCCTTTTTATTGATACATATCGGTGATTGCGAAAAAGCGGTGTTTTATTTGAAAAAGATCTGTATTCAAAGCCACTGTGCTTCGAATACAGCCTTTTGAAATAATAATTTCTTTTCGCAATCACATATTTGTTTCATTATACCCATTAGACTGGATATTCTTCAAGAAAAATATTATACTATTTCTATATATAAAAATGCAACGTATTGTGGAGTTATAAGTGAAGGAGGATATGCGATGTTAGAGAAGGTAGATTTAAACCGGAAGATGGGGAAAAAGGAATATAAGGAGTGGATGGACGATTTGCAGCCAAAGTTATCCTATCTGCAGAGAGCCTGTAAGGAACAGAAGATTCCGGTTATGATTGTATTTGAGGGATTTGGTGCAGCAGGAAAAGGAACATTGATTAATAAAATCATTGAGCCTTTAGACCCGAGGGGATTTTCCGTTTATGCTACCGCAGTGGAGACCAAGGAAGAAAAAATGCATCCGTTCCTGTGGCGTTTCTGGACGAAGATTCCATCCCAGGGAAGAATTGCAATTTTTGACAGAAGCTGGTACCGGAGAGTGTTGGTGGACCGCTTTGACGGTGTGACCACAAAGGAGCAGCTTGATTATGCGTTTGGAGAAATCTGTTCCTTTGAAAAACAATTAACGGATGATGGCATGGTAATTATCAAATTGTTTGCAGATGTGTCAAAGAAGGAGCAGAAGAAGCGTTTTGATAAGCTTCTGGAAGATAAGAAGACTGCATGGCGGGTAACAAAGGACGATTTGGCGAGGAATAAGCATTATGAAGAATATCTTGCCATGAATGAAGAAATGCTGGAAAAGACGGATTCTGAATATGCACCGTGGCATATTTTAGAGTGCACCGACCGGGAATATGCAGCAGCAAAGATGACGGAAATCGTAGTTTCTGTGTTGGAGCAGGCAATCGCAGATAAGAAAGCCGAACAGGAGAAGAGGGAGCAGGAGAAAACAAAGGCGCAGGAAATAAAACAGGAAAAGGATACTTTGCAGGAAGCAGGAGCCGCATCACAAAAGGAGCAGGTACTTGAGAGCTCCGTATTGGCTGGAGTTGACCTTTCAAAGAAGATGGAAAAAGAGGAGTACAAAAAAGAACTTGCACGTCTTCAGGCAAGACTTTCCGAGCTTCATAATGAACTTTATAAATACCGGATTCCGGTGGTGCTGGCATTTGAAGGCTGGGATGCCGGTGGAAAAGGCGGAGCCATTAAACGGCTGACCCAGGCATTGGATCCAAGGGGCTATCAGGTAAATCCGGTGGCAGCACCCAATGATGCGGAGAAAACACATCATTATCTGTGGCGTTTCTGGAAACAGTTTCCAAAGGATGGTCATGTGGCAATATTTGACCGTTCTTGGTATGGCCGCGTTATGGTTGAGAGAATCGAAGGCTTCTGTCAGGAAGAAGAATGGAAGCGTGCTTACCATGAGATGAACGAAATGGAAGAGCAGCTGGCGCATCATGGAACCATTGTTTTAAAATTCTGGATGCACATTGATAAGGATGAGCAGGAGCGTCGTTTTAAGGAGCGTATGGAAAACCCGGCAAAGCAGTGGAAGATTACCGATGAGGACTGGCGCAACCGTGAGAAATGGGATGCTTATGAAAAGGCAGTGGATGAAATGCTGATTCGTACCTCTACCACTTATGCACCATGGATTTTAGTAGAGGCAGACTGCAAGTATTATGCCAGAATTAAAGTGCTTCGTACGGTGGTAGAAGCAATTGAGAAGCGTCTGAAAGAAGAAAAAGAACGGAAATAATTACCACTTGGTTCGTATTTCTTACCACTTATTCCAAAGGCATTTACAGAAAAATGTGTTTGTGTATAATGAGTGACATAGGAAGGAACGACAATGAAGATACGGATTGAATTAGACGAAAACTTAATAGAGGATGAAGTGCTGATTCGCTGCAGATCCTTAGATGAAAATGTAAGGAAAATACAGGAAGCCGTGTCACAGGTGCTTACCGGAAAACAGCAGTTAATCTGTTATAAGGAAGATACGGAATACTATCTGTCTTTGGATGAAATCCTGTTTTTTGAGACAGAGACCAAAGAGGTATGGGTGCATACAACAGATAAGATGTATCAGACCAGATATAAACTGTATGAGCTGGAAGAACTGTTGCCGGGACATTTTATGAGGGTTTCCAAATCCACGATTTTAAATACCAACCGGATTTACTCCATTACAAGAAATCTTACGGCATCAAGTGTGGTGGAATTTATGGGAAGCCATAAACAGGTATATGTATCAAGATATTACTACAAACCATTAAAATGTAAACTGGAAGAAAAGAGGATAAGAAAATGAAAAAAGAGAGAATCTTTTGGGGACTGTTTCTGATTTTTGGAGCGGTATTCCTGATTGTAAGCAAACTGGGACTGGTGGAAGGCATTGGCTTCTGGACGGTAATCGGAACAATATTTTTCGGTTGTATTTTATTAAGCAGCCTGATAAAGCTTCGATTTACCGGAATCTTTTTTTCACTGGCATTTCTAGGAATTATTTATGATGAACAGCTTGGCATACAGGCGATTACACCATGGCCGATACTTGGAGCGGCACTGCTTTTATCCATCGGCTTCGGTATCATTTTTAAGAAGAATACCACAAAATGTTGGAAAAAGAAAAAAGATACGGACTATGAGACCATTATAGATGAAGAGGATGGTAACCGGATTTCTTTCGATACCTCCTTTGGCGCATCCATCAAATATGTGAATACGGATGATTTCCAGTCTGCTTCCTTGGACTGCAGCTTTGGCAGCATGAAAGTGTATTTTGATAATGCAATGATGCAGCAGCCACAGGCAACGATTTATCTGGATGCATCCTTTTCCGGAGTAGAGCTTTATATTCCAAAGAGCTGGGCAATGATAAATAAAGTCCATGCAGCATTTGGTGCAGTGGAAGAGAAAAATCGGAATGTACCGGATGGTGTGCACAGTGTGATACTTACCGGAGAATGTAATTTTTCCGGCGTAACAATTATATATGTATAAGAAATAGCATAGAGAAAGCTGTCAGCAAAATTTTGCTGGCAGCTTTCTCTAATGTATTTTATGCCTGTGTGCCCGGAAGCCGGAGGCTTGATTTCATCAGCAGGGCTGCAATTGCGGCAGTGAGAATTTCCGTAATCCAGAAGGCATGGAATACGCACTGTGGACCAAAGGCTTTGCAGAGAACAAAAGCAAGCGGAATGATAAAAAGGATATAACGGAGCAGTGAAATAATTAAGGACTGTCCGCCCTTTGAAAGCCCTTCCAAAGCACCGGAGGCAGTAATGGATACGGTGGAAATCAGGAAACCACAGCAGATAATCCGAAGGGCATTGCTTCCCGCGGAAATTGTGGTGGCATTGTCTGTAAACATTCCGATAAGGTAAGGTGATGCAGTAAAGCAGATAATCATACCAAGAAGCATAATGACACCGTTCATACAGAGGGTAAGATGATAGATTTTCTTTACGCGCTTTATTTCACCGGCACCGTAATTGAAGCCCACCAGCGGACGCATCCCCTGGATAATTCCATTGGCAGGAAGGTAGAGGAAGGTCTGCAGCTTGTAATAGATTCCGACGACTACCACATAACACTGGTCATATGCGGCAAGGAGTCCGTTTAAAAATGAGATCAGTAAGGACGGCAGAGCCAGATTTAAGATGGCAGGGATGCCGATACCATATAATTTCAAATCAAGATGTTTATCCAGGATAAGATATTTTCTGCTAATCCGTACACTGATTGGGCGCAGAAAATAGGCAAAGAGATAAAAAATAAGAGTCAGCAGTTGTCCGATACCGGTGGCAAGGGCAGCTCCGCGCATTCCCATTTTCGGGAAAAAGCCAATTCCGAAAATCAAAAGCGGGTCTAAAATGATATTGGCAATACAGCCTAGCATCAGTCCAATCATGGAGACATTCATTCTGCCGACAGACTGAAAGACTTTTTCAAAGGTTAAATTCATCATAATAATGATACTGAATACAAATACAATATTTGCATATTCTACACCTAACTTAAGAACATTACTGTCGGTGGTAAAGCGGCTTAAAAACGTAGGAATCAGGGCAATGCTTCCAATCGTTAAAATGACACCATGCAAAATAGAAAAGAAGAACCCATGGGTTGCAGCAATATTGGCTTTTTCCCCTTCTTTTGCACCAAGGTGAAAAGAAATTAAAGCATTAATTCCGACACCAAATCCAATTGCCACAGCATTGATAAAATTCTGCACTGGATAGACCAGGGAAAGGGCAGTCATGGCATCTTCACTGATTTTAGCCACAAACAGACTGTCTATAATATTATAAAGAGAATTTACCAGCATGGAGATAACCATAGGAAGTGCCATGGTAGTCAGCAGTGGTAAAATCGGTTTTTCTTTCATAAAATATTCATTCATAATAATTGCTCCTTTTTTCTTTTTCTCACTAATCCAAAGTGTGAGAAAGAACAAAGAATGTGCCTTGGCACATTCTCGCACCTGCGGCGGTCGCTTGCGACATCTACATTATACGCCGCAGTGTGCATCCTCGCGGAGCGTTTTTTACTTTACAGGAAAGCAATTTCCTGTAAAGTAAAAAACGCCACACAATTATCACAAGGATAATTGTGTGGCGAAAAGTAGTCAGACTAGAAAAATCCACACCAGTTTTAGCGTTATGAAAATAGCATAAATCATAGGAAAAGTCAAGATAATATCATAGAGCGGAAGAGGATGGCTTGAATATGAATTGGAACATTCAATGGAAAAATGATTGACAAATACCCTGAGGGGGTATAATATGAGCATACCGGTAGGGGGTATGTGGCTATCGGGAAATGTGTATTGGAATGTGAAGATAGAAGGGAGCCTGACTATGGCAGAAGAAAAAGAGATGTGCCCATCCTGCTGTGGACGGAAGAAGCACAGACAGGAAGCAGAATATCAGGATTTATTAAAACGCTTGAACCGGATTGAAGGACAGGTGCGGGGTGTAAAGAAAATGTTGGAAGAAGACCGCTACTGTGTGGATATTTTAACGCAGGTGTCTGCAATTAATTCTGCACTGAACTCATTTAATAAAGTGTTGTTAGCGGAGCATATCAAATCCTGTGTGGTGGATGACATCCGTGCCGGAAAGGAAGAAGCGGTGGATGAGCTTTGTGCGACCCTTCAGAAACTGATGAAATAGAGGAGGACAAAAGTGTGAAACAGGAACGTTATGAAGTCACAGGTATGACGTGTTCTGCATGCTCTTCCCGTGTGGAAAAGTGTGTGTCAAAGATTGACGGAGTGGAAAATGTATCCGTAAATCTGCTGACCAACAGTATGCAGGTGTCCTATGACGAGAATAAGGTCAATGAAGATATCATTGTATCAGAAGTAGAGAAGGCAGGTTATGGTGCTGCACCGGCAAATGCCGGAAATGAGAAACGTACCGGCAAAGGGAAAAAGATAAATAAGGCAGAGCAGGAAATTCATGAGATGAAAATCCGTCTGATCTGGTCTGTTATTTTTCTGATTCCGATGATGTATATTTCCATGCACCATATGTTTTATGAATGGTTTGGAATTCCGGTACCGGGATTTATCAAGGCTGCATTTCACGGAGATGAGAATGCACTGGCATTTTCCTTTTCCCAGTTTTTATTGCTGCTTCCGATTATGTATCTGAACCGGAAATATTTTATTGTAGGATTTAAGAATCTTTTTGTGCACAGAAGCCCGAATATGGATTCGCTGATTGCACTTGGGGCATCGGCTTCCGTTATCTATGGTGTATTTGCCATTTTCCGGATTGGTTATGGCCTGGGACATCAGGATATAGCACTGGTAAGCCGGTACAGCATGGATATTTATTTTGAGTCTGCAGGAATGATTCTGACTTTGATTACTGTTGGAAAATATTTAGAGAGCCGTTCCAAAGGAAAGACCAGTGAAGCTATTGAGAAGCTGATGGACTTGGCTCCGAAGCAGGCAAAGGTCTTAAGAGATGGCAAAGAAGTTACGGTTCCGGCAGAGGAACTGGTAAAAGGTGATTTGGTGCTGGTTCGTCCCGGTGAAACCGTTCCGGTGGACGGAGTGATTGAAGAGGGACAGTCAAGCCTCGATGAATCTGCCATTACAGGGGAGAGCATTCCGGTATATAAGGAAGTGGGAGATACTGCAATTTCCGCAACTATTAACCAGAATGGTTTCTTGAAAATCCGTGCATCCAAGGTCGGGGAAGATACCACCATCAGCCAGATTATTCATCTGGTGGAAGAAGCTGGATCCAGTAAAGCACCGATTGCCAAGATGGCAGATAAGATTGCAGGAGTATTTGTGCCGGTGGTTATTACAATTGCCCTAATTGCTGCAATCATCTGGCTCATCAGTGGGGCAACCTTTGAATTTGCACTTTCTATTGGAATCGCGGTGCTGGTTATTTCCTGTCCGTGTGCCCTTGGACTTGCGACACCGGTAGCTATTATGGTAGGAACCGGAAAAGGTGCAGAAAACGGAATCCTGATTAAGTCCGGCGAAGCACTGGAAACGGCGCACAGTATCGATACCGTAGTTATGGATAAGACCGGAACCATAACAGAAGGTAAGCCAAGAGTTACAGATGTGAGTGTTGGAACCACAGAATTAAACGAAAAAGAATTTGTGGCAATTGCAGCAGGCGTTGAGCAGGGAAGCGGGCATCCGCTGGCACAGGCAATTCTGCAGTATGCGAAGGAGCAGGAGATTATGCCCCTTGCCATGAAGAATTTTAAGACAATTCTGGGCAGAGGAATTGAGGCAGAAGACGAAAATGCATCTTATTATGCGGGAAACGAAGCCTTTATGAAAGAAAAGGGAGTGTCATTGGATGACCTTGGAGATACTCTGGACAAGCTGGCAGAAGAAGGAAAGACTCCATTAATCTTTGCGAAAAACAACAGCCTTCTGGGTATCATTGCAGCAGCAGATGTGGAAAAGAAAACCAGCCGCTATGCTATTGAAGCATTCCGTAAGATGCACATTGAGGTAGTAATGCTGACCGGAGACCATAAACGTACCGCCGAAGCTATTCGTAAGAAGCTTGGAATTCCAAAAGTAATTGCAGAAGTATTGCCGGAGGATAAGGAACGGCATATTGCCAAACTGCAGCAGCAGGGACATAAGGTTGCCATGATTGGAGACGGAATCAATGATGCACCGGCACTGGCAAGAGCTGATGTAGGAATTGCCATTGGAGCAGGAACAGATGTGGCAATCGAAAGTGCAGATGCGGTACTGATGCGGAATGATCTGATGGATGCCGTAACAGCCATCCGGTTAAGCAAAGCGGTTATCCGCAATATCAAGGAGAACCTGTTCTGGGCATTCTTCTATAACAGCATTGGAATTCCACTGGCAGCAGGCGTTTTATACCCGGCATTTCATATTAAATTAAATCCGATGTTCGGTGCAGCCGCCATGAGTTTAAGCAGCGTCTGTGTTGTTTGCAATGCTCTCCGGTTAAAGCTTTTTAAGCCGCAGCGATTAGAGCAGACGGCAGGAAATGTGGCAGAACAGATAGCGGAAAAAGCAACAGGAAGTCAGACAGAACAGACAACAGAAAAAGTGACAGATAATAATGAAAATTATAAGGAGGATAATAAAATGAAAGAAACACTTAAAATTGAAGGAATGATGTGTGAACATTGCAAGAAACATGTGGAAGAAGCATTAAATGCCATGGAAGGAGTACAGGCAGCTGTCAGCCTTGAGACAAAGAGTGCTGAAGTAACCATGGACAAAGAGATTCCGGATGCAGCATTTGCAGAAGTGATTGAAAAAGCAGGATATCAGCTTACCGGTGTTGAAAAATAACAAAATAACGTTATGAAAATCAAAAAAAATTAGGAAAAATGCAAGAAAAAAATTCCCTTATGCTATAAAGTTATGTTATAATAAATGTAATTGAAACAACATGGGCGAAGGCAGAGGGAAGAAGTTAGGAGGACGGTTCCCGCAAAAGGAACCGTCCTCTTTTCCTTTACAGGAAATTGCTTTCCTGTAAAGGAAAAAACGCTCCGCGAGGATGCACACTGCGGCGTATAAGGCAGATGCCGCAAGCGACCGCCGCAGGCGCGGGAATGTGCCAAGGCACATTCTTTATTCCGCAGGTAGCGGGAAAAACCACAGCACATGATGGACAGACAGGAGGAACAGTTTTTATGTGGTCATATGACAGTGTATTTTATCAGATTTCAACATTGGGATTTTGCGGGGCACCAACAGAAAATGATGGTGTTCTGGCTCATCGGATAAAGAAAGTGGAAGATTGGATTCCGCATATGGTAAAGCTTGGAGTGGATGCAATATATTTCTGTCCGGTTTTTGAATCAGACCGTCACGGTTATGATACCAGGGATTATACAAAGTTAGATGTAAGACTTGGAACCAATGAGGACTTTAAAGAAGTATGTGGAAAATTACATGACAACAATATCAAAGTAGTGTTGGACGGAGTGTTTAACCATGTGGGAAGAGGCTTCTTTGCATTTCAGGATTTACTGAAAAACAGAGAGAATTCTCCATATAAGGACTGGTTCACAAATGTGAATTTTGGCTGGAATAATAATTATAACGACGGACTTTCCTATGAAGGCTGGGAAGGACATAATGAGCTGGTAAAACTGAATTTGCGGAATGAAGAAGTAATCCGGCATATCTTTTCAGCAGTAGAAGGATGGATAAAAGAATTTGATATTGACGGACTGCGTCTGGATGTTGCATACAGTCTGGATATGGATTTTGTAAGAAGATTACGTCAGTTCGTAGATTCGAAAAAGGATGATTTTTATCTCCTGGGCGAGATGATTCATGGTGATTATAACCGTCTTCTGGATGAACAGAATATGTTGCATAGTGTAACAAATTATCAGGCATATAAGGGAATGTGGTCCAGCTTTAATGACCGCAACCTCTTTGAAATCAATTATACCCTGGAGCAGCATTTCTGTGGAATGTATCAGGGCAAACATTTATTAAATTTTCTGGATAACCATGATGTGAACCGTCTGGCAAGCACTTTAAAGGAAAAAGAACATCTTCCACTGGTATATGCAATGCTGTTTGCAATTCCTGGCATTCCATGTGTCTATTATGGCGGTGAATGGGCAGCAGAGGGAAAGAAGGAAAATGGCGGGGATGAAGCACTCCGTCCTTCCTTTGAAGCACCGGAATGGAATGAACTTACCGATTATATTTCCAGACTGGCGAAGGTTCATAAATCGGAAAAAGCACTTTGCTATGGTAGCTACCGAAAGGTATTCTTAACAAACCGGCAGATTGTATTTGAGAGAAGCTTTGAAGGTGAGCGGATTCTTGTAGCAATCAATCTGGAAGAGAATCCCTTCCATGCATCCTTTGATGCAGGAGCAGCAGAAGCAGTTGACCTGCTGACCGGAGAAAAAGCGGTATTTCAGGGTGGTCTCGATATGCCGGCATTTTCCGCAGCTTATTTAAAGATAACCGGATAAAAAGATAATACATAAGAATAAGAATAAGAATAAGAGATAAGAGCTATAAGGAGGAAGTGCAGTAATGGCAGAAAAACGTAAATCTTCAGAAAAAAGTAATATAGGAAAGAAACTGGCACTTGGATTAATTGCAGTAATTTCACTCCCGATTTTTCTGGTTGGACTTGCCGGAATTATCATAATGCATCTGGTACAGAATACAGCATTAAATGCAGGTGTGGGAACGATTATTTTAATTGTGGTTTTAGCGGTATTTGTGGCAGGTTCCCTGTGGCTTGCAGTAGCAATTGCCGGAAAACTGAAAGCTGTAATTGGAAGTATGGATAAGATTGCGGATGGAAGCCTTCAGTTAGAAGAACCAAAACATAATGAAAAAAATGATGAAATCAGCAAATTGTTAGGCTCTGCCAATGATTTGGTAAGAAGCTTTGCACAGATTGTAACCGGAATCCGTAGAGCCAGCAGGGAATTAAGCGAACTGTCTACGACATTCAGCCAGTCCTTTGACACTATGAATGAAGCGTTGGATCAGGTGAGCGGTGAAGTTGCTTCCATTACAGATAATACCGTTTCACAGGCAGAGAAAACACAGCATGTACAGCAGAAAGTAGCAGAAATCGGTAATGCCATTGAAGTGATTGCCAGCAATATTACACTTCTTTCGGACAGTGCATTAAAAATGAAAGACTGCAATGAATCAGCAGAGGTGATTATGCAGCAGCTGGTGGAAATCAGCAGACAGAACAGGCAGTCTATTGATGAAGTGCAGAGCCAGACAGACAGAACCAATCAGTCTGCCTTACAGATTCGTACTGCAACAGAGATTATTGCAGGAATTGCAAGCCAGACAAATCTGCTTGCTTTAAATGCAAGTATTGAAGCTGCACGGGCAGGAGAACAGGGAAAAGGATTTGCCGTAGTTGCAGAAGAAATCCGTACCTTGGCAGACCAGTCCAGAGAGTCTTCAGAGCAGATTAATAAAATTGTTAATGAACTGATTGATAATTCTAATGTCAGTGTAGACATTACCGGAAAAGTATCAGAAGCATTTGAACAGCAGAATGCAAAGATTCGCGAGACAGAGACAATCTTTACTGCCTTGAATCATGAAATTGAAAGTGTCAGCACTTCTATTCAGGGAATCAATTCAGAAGTCGGTGGCTTGAATGAACATAAGAGTGCCATTGAAGAGAAAATGGATTCGCTTGCTGCAGCAGCAGAGACAAATACAACAAGTGCCAGAGATACATCTGAGGCAATGAATGAGTTTGAAGCTTTGGTAGAAGAATGTAAGAATGCAACTGCCAGAATTACTTCTGTAGTAGCAGAACTGGATGAAAATATCCGTAAGTTTAATGTTTCTTCCATGAAAGAAGAAGTAGAGAAAAACATGATGTAATAAACGGTATACAATTGCAAAGAGAAGGGTATTCCACAGGCCGAAGGAGTGCATATGGAATACCCTTTTGTGTATCTTTAAGGAGATTAAAATGAAAACAGAGATTTATACGATACCAATACAGGATGCATTTGCAGAGGAAAGCGAATGTCCGGTCTGCAGAATGTATCAGAAATTAGAAGAAAATGCTATCAATTATACCATTGGACCGGGCGCAAGTTATATGGAGGGAGATATCCGGGAGCAGAGCGATGAACAGGGCTTCTGTCAGAAGCATTTGGAAATGTTATATGAATATCCGAATAAATTAGGACTTGCCATGATGTTAAAGACCCATATGGATAAGACAGCTAAGGAGTTAAAAAAAGCAATGAAAGCACCACTGCCTCAGGCAGCTGTACTTTTCAGGAAAAAGAGCCAGACGGTCCATCCGGTGATTACCTTTGTGGAAGAAAAAGAGAAAAAGTGCTTTGTGTGTGATTACATTAATCACAGCTTTACAAATTATATCAATACCATTTACTATTTATATGAAAAAGAAGAGGACTTCCGCAAACAGTTTGCAGCATCCAAAGGCTTTTGTGTAAATCATTATAAAGTTCTGTTTTCCGGTGCCCCGGAATATATGGGTAAGAAATACCTGAATGAATTTCTGATGACTTTAAATGAGACTTTTATTAACGGATATGAGAGGGTGCGGGATGATTTAGAATGGTTCATCTGTAAGAATGATTACCGTTATAAGGAGCAGCCTTGGAAGAATGCAAGGGATGCACTGCAGAGAGGACTGGTAAAGGCAGGAAGTATCATGGAGGCAGAAGAAAAGAAGGAATAGGTAGAGGTAATAAAAGAAAAGGGGATAGAAGAAGACGTAAGAGCAACAGGTAAATAAAAACAGGAAAGAGAGGTATTTATGACAAGCTATATTTTACTGGTAGCAGCAGTGATTTTATTGTGCCTGTCATTGAATAAAATGTCCAACAAACTGGGAATTCCAATGCTGTTGGCATATATTCTTCTTGGCATGATGTTTGGAACAGATGGAATTTTAAAGATTCCTTTTGATAATTTTACGATTGCCGAACAGATTTGTACGGTGTCCTTAATCTTTATCATGTTTTACGGTGGATTTGGAACCAACTGGAAACAGGCAAAGCCGGTGGCTGGTAAAGCAGTATTATTATCAACAGTGGGTGTTATATTGACCGCAGTAACAACCGGAGCATTCTGTCATTTTATATTGAAAATGGATTTCTGGGAAAGTATGCTGATTGGCTCTGTAATCAGTTCTACGGATGCGGCATCGGTCTTTTCAATCCTTCGTTCCAGACGGCTGAATCTTAAGAACAATACTGCATCCATGCTGGAGGTGGAAAGTGGTAGTAATGACCCATGTTCTTATATGCTGACCGTAATTATATTAACGATAATGAGCGGAAAATTAAGTGGTTCTTCGCTGGTTGTCATGATATTCTCACAGATTATTTTTGGCATATTAGTGGGGGTAGTTGTGGCACTGGCAGCAGCATTCATTTTAAAAAAAGTGAATTTTGCAACGGATGGATTTGATACGATATTTGTATTCAGTATGGCACTGGTATCCTACGCCGGAGCATCCATGATAAATGGAAATGGTTATCTGGCAGCATATATTGCCGGAATTATCCTTGGCAACACTCCCCTTCATCACAAAAAATCACTGGTGCATTTCTTTGACGGAATCACCGGATTGATGCAGATGCTGATTTTCTTCCTGCTTGGTCTGCTGGCATATCCATCCCAGCTGCCGAAGATACTGCCGATTGCACTGGCAATTGCGGTATTTTTAACATTTGTGGCAAGGCCGGTTTCTGTATTTGCTATCTTGATGCCATTCCGCTGCCCGGTAAAGCAGCAGCTTCTGGTGTCCTGGGCGGGGCTTCGTGGAGCGGCATCCATAGTATTTGCAATTATGGCAACAGTAAGCCCGGCATATACGAAAAATGATTTGTTCCACATAGTTATTTTCATTGTCCTGTTCTCTATCAGTATTCAGGGTACACTGCTTGGACTGGTGGCGAAGAAGCTTGACATGATAGACGAAAATGGCAACGTCATGAAGACCTTCAGTGACTACTCCGATGAAATGCCGGTGGAGTTTGTTAAAATCAGCATCAAGGCGGGACATCCATGGGAGAACCGCAAGATAAAAGACCTTGCTTCCCTGCCGGATTTATTACTGGTGCTGATTCTAAGAGGCGAGGAGCGTATCATTCCAAATGGCAACACGGTAGTGCTTGCCGGAGACAAGATTGTCTTAAGTGCTTTATCTCCGGAAGAAAATCTTGGCATCTGTCTGACAGAAATCCCAATCGAAAAAGACAGCAAGTGGATTGGAAAGCCATTATCCAGAATAAAACTGGGAGAAGAGAAGCTGGTTCTTGTTCTAAAGCGGAATGAGAAGGTTGTGATACCGAACGGAAATACTGTGATTCGTGAAAATGATGTGCTGGTAATCAGCCAGTTATAAATATGTTTTTTTGAATTTTGAAGAATAGCAGGAGTGTTCGCCGAAGTGCAGATGCATTTTAAGGGCTGTTAAGGGCACTTGGAATTTCGTTAGATATTAGGCAATGCCGGCACAAGGATGTGCCGGCAAGGTGCATAGGAACATGGATGTGACTTTGCACCGGTTGCCGGATATAAAAATGATTTTTCGAAATTCTTAGTGCCCTTTACAGCACTTAGACAGCATCTGTATTCGGTGAAGAGTACTGCTATTTTTAAAAATTTAAAAATATATGCAACAGAATGGAATTCAGCGACACTATATATATGAGACCGGTCAAAGGAAAGGACATAGGAAGGTATAGGGTGAGCATATGGAGCAGGAACTGCAGCTGGTGCGCAGGGCACAAAGTGGGGATACCGGTGCATTTGCACAATTATATGAAGGCGTTTATCAGGACTTGTATCGCTTTGCGTTATATGTGCTGAAGCATCCGCAGGATGCACAGGATGTGGTCAGCGATACCGTGACAGATGCATTTGCACAAATCGGGGAGCTTCGAAAGACAGAAGCGTTCCGGGCGTGGATATTCCGTATTTTAAGTAATAAGTGCAAACGTAAATTAAAAGAGTATGCGACCCGTCCGGAAGAGCTGACACCGGAGCTTTTAGAGCATCTGGGAAAATCCGGAATGGATGAGCATGCAGCAGTCCGGAGCCTGTTCTTTGAGCTGCCTTCCGAGGAACGAATGATTATCGCCATGCATTTATTCTGTGGGTATAGCAGCAAGGAAATCGGAAAACTGTTAGCCCTTAACGAAAATACCGTCCGCTCAAAAGAGAGCCGGGGAATAAAGAAAATGGTGGAGAAATATTGGAAGTGAGAAACGGAAGATATGCAAAAAGTCTGAAAAACAACAGAAAATTCAGATGAGATGGAGGTGCCGGTATGAATGAACAGGAGATTTTAACCCAGTTAAGAAAAGCGGCGGAAGAGATAGAGATACCAGAGACTCTGAAACCGGAACAGATAGAAAAACAATTACAGGAACAGAAAGCAAAACAGCAGCAGGAAAATCAGCACTTGGAACCGAAAAAATCGAAGAAAATAATTCCATGGCGCAGACTTGGAAGTATGGTGGCAGTGCTGGCACTGGTAGTATGCAGCGGAATTTATATAACAGTGACCCGTTTCGATAAGAATTCCGGTACAGGGCAGACGGATTCCGTAGCAATGACAGATACGCAGCAGACTGTGGGAGAAGCAGATGAAACAGGGTATGTGGATGTGGCAGCTCTTGGAACAATGTATCATCCTGCATCGGATTATAAGGAGGTATATCAGACCCTTCTTAAGGGGTATCAGCAGAATTGGATAGAAGATCTGGAAACAAGTGCGGAGACAAGCGAAGCTGCATCGGGAGCAATGAATTCCGGCAGTGACGAATATTACTACAGTGATGAAGCTAAGTACGGAAGTGCCGATGCCGATTTGCTGGAGAGCAGCAAGGAAGGCGGAAAAGATTATTCTACGACAAATCTGCAGATGGAAGGTGTAGACGAGAGTGATATTGCTAAAATTGATGGCAGTTACATTTATACGGTAGAGGATAAATACATTGTTATAACGGATATCCGGGATGGAAAATTAGAAGAAGTAACACGATTTCTCCCGAAAGACTGTGGCGCAGCAGACCGGGTGATGGAAATTTATGTGGATGGAGACCAGCTGATTCTGGTTGTGCAGGGCTATGAGACATCCTTGGGCGAAAGCAGCAAAGCTGGCTCTGATAAGGAAAACTCAGATAAAGAAAGCTCAGATGAAGAAATTGCTGTATCAGATGCTTCTGAAGACAGTGCATTCTGCTATAAAATGAATGGAAAAAGCACCACACAGATTCAGGTATACAGTATCGTAGACCGCAGGAATCCGGAATTTGAAGGAAGATTAATCCAGGATGGTTATTATAATACTTCCCGGAAAATCGGAGATGTAGTCTATCTTTTTACACAGTATCATATGACATCCGATGTGGTGGGATATGTAGAAAAGGAATATACCTCAGTGATTCCGAAGGTAAATGGAGAAAAGGTTGCCGCCGGTGAAATTTATCTGCCGGAGTCATCAGGAGAAAGTGGTATACTGGTTTCTTCACTGGATGTAAATAAGCCGGATAAAGTGCTGGACAGTAAGCTTGTAATCTCTGGATATGCCCAGACTTATATCAGCAAAGATGCCCTGTATTTATATGAGGAAGATTATGATGGAGCAATGATTACCAATATTGCAAAATTTGCACTGGATGAGGGCAGAATCAGTGGTGTGGCGGCAACGGCAGTAAGGGGTTATGTCAGAGATACCTTTGCAATCAATGCCAGTGATGGATATCTCAGGGTATTGACCACCGATTATAGTACAGAGGATGAGGTGAATGCACTTTATATTCTGGATGAGAACTTGAAATTAACCGGACAGTTGACGGGCATTGCACCGGGAGAAGAAATCTATGCTGCCCGTTTTATGGGAAACACTGGTTATTTTGTAACCTACCGGAATACCGACCCGCTGTTTACCGTGGATTTATCAGACCCGGCAAAACCGGAAATTATCGGCGAACTCAAGGTGACCGGCTTCTCCGAATATCTGCATTTCTGGGATGATACACATTTGCTGGGCATCGGTTATGAATCTGATGAGAAGACCGGAAATATAGAAAACATTAAGCTTTCCATGTTTAATATAGAAAATCCGGGAGAAGTAACCGAAGAGGCAAAGCTTGTATTAAAGGATGTAGATTATAGCGAAGCATTATATGATTATAAGAGTGTCATCATTTCAAAAGATAAGAATTTAATCGGTCTGGTTTGTGAGGATTATAGCGGCAGCGGAATAAAACAGACCTATCAGATATATTCCTATGAAAATGGAATCTTTAAGAAACAGGCAGAAATTCCGGGCATTAACGGAGTCAATTACGAAAATGTCCGTGGAATGTATAGTGGCAATGTATTTTACCTCTGGATTAATGATAACATTACATCCTATGACATGGCCGATGGATTTAAAAAGATAAAGGAGCGGGAGTGATTCTTGCAAAACTTTCCCGATAGCTTTATAATGACAATATATGTGCCGGGTGGTGGTATGAAAATATCATCACCCGGCAACTTATGCAGAATCGGTGACTGCGAACTGGAGAAATGATAATAAGGATGTCTTACCGCTGCTTTGACTGGATACGCCTTTTGTACGCCTGTAGCGAATACTGCTCCAGCTGCAAGGGGCTCTAAGAATTTTGAAAAAGCTATTTTATATATGGCAAACGGTGCAAAGTCACATCCATGTTCCTCTGCACCTCGCTGGTACATCCTTGTACCAGCGTTGCCGGGTTTTGCCAAAATTCTAAGAGCCCCTAACAGTCTGCACAAATGTATTCGCCTACAGGCGAACAGAAGGCAGTATCTTGTCAAACATTGTGAAGACAGACTTATTATCATTAAACATTTCGCAGCAGCCATAACAACAAGTGCAAGGGAGAATAAACATGCAATATAGAGAAAATCCGGGAAACAAAGACCAGCTGTCCATCTTAGGCTACGGCTGCCTGCGTTATTCAAAGAAGGGAACCGCAATCGACCAGGAAAAGGCAGAGCGGGAGATGGCAGCAGCAGTGGAAGCCGGGGTCAATTATTTTGATACCGCATATACTTACGGTGGAAGTGAAGCCTGTCTGGGAAAATTTTTGGCAAAAGGCTATCGGGATAAAGTGAAGATTGCGACCAAACTGCCGCATTATTACATAAAAGCAGAAGGGGATATGGAACGGTATTTTAAGGAGCAGTTAGAACGCCTTCAGACGGATCATGTGGAATATTATCTGATGCATATGCTGAATGATATTGCAGCATGGGAGCGTCTTACAGAACTTGGTATACAGGACTGGATTGCAGAGAAGAAACAATCAGGACAGATTGGAAATATCGGTTTTTCTTTCCATGGAGGAGCAAATCAGTTTAAGAAGATTATAGATGCTTATGACTGGGATTTCTGCCAGATACAGTATAACTATATGGATGAGCATACCCAGGCAGGAACAGAAGGCTTAAAATATGCAGCAGCAAAGGGAATTCCGGTGATTATCATGGAACCGCTGCGGGGAGGCAGACTGGTCAACGCACTGCCAAAGGATGCCAGAGGTATATTTGCATCCGCAGAACCACATCGTTCCCCGGCAGAATGGGGACTCCGCTGGATATGGAATCATCCGGAAGTAACTGTGGTACTTTCCGGAATGAATGATATTGCACAGGTAGAAGAAAATGTGCGGATAGCATCAGATGCCACAGCAAATGCACTGACAGAAGAAGAACTGGAAATTTTTGAAAAAGTGAAGAAGTCAATTAATCAGCATATGAAAGTGCCATGTACCGGCTGCGGCTACTGTATGCCATGCCCTCATGGAGTAGATATTCCGACCTGTTTTGCAGCATATAATACACGCTATACCGACAGCTTTTATTCCGGTATGAAGGCATATATTATGTGTACCACTTTAAAGACAAATCCGACCAATGCTTCAAAATGCCGTCAGTGCGGAAAATGTGAGAAACACTGCCCGCAGTCCATTGCCATCCGGCAGGAATTAAAACAGGTGGCAAAGAAGATGGAGAATCCGGTTTATAAGGTAGCAAGGGCGATTTCGAAGCGCATTGGAAAGTATTAGAAAAAATATTATGAAATTTTGTAAAAAATAAAGGAAATTTGAAGGTGGACACAGAATTATAATAGCAGAGGTCGAATGACGTCCTCATAATGGTAAAGATGATGGCAGTGCATTTACATCATGAAATGGTGATGTGACAGGAAGGGAGAAGATAAGGATATGACAATTCGGGAACGGATGGAGCGCATGGAGCATGAGATGTTAAGCCCTTATGCAGCATTAAGCGAGAATTCCAAAGGACGGGATTATCCGGAGGCACCTTGTGATATACGTCCCGTATACCAGAGAGACAGAGACCGTATTCTCCACTGTAAGGCATTCCGCCGTCTGAAGAATAAGACGCAGGTGTTCTTAACACCGAAGGGTGACCATTATCGTACCCGTATGTCGCATACCTTAGAGGTATCACAGAATGCCAGAACCATTGCAAAGGCACTGCGGCTGAATGAAGATCTGGTGGAAGCCATTGCATTAGGGCATGATTTGGGACATACGCCATTTGGTCATGCCGGAGAGCGGGTGTTAAATGAACTTTGCTCCGGTGGTTTTAAACATAATAAACAGAGCGTACGTATCGTAGAAAAATTGGAAAAAGGCGGACAGGGACTGAATCTGACCTGGGAAGTGCGGGATGGCATTTTAAATCATCAGACCAGTACGATGCCGCATACACTGGAAGGCAAAATCGTCCGTTTCTCCGATAAAATCGCCTATATTCATCATGATATCGATGATGCGGTGCGTGGAAAGATAATGGTGGAAGAAGATATTCCAATTGAGATACGGAAGGTATTGGGAAAGAATTCGGCAGACCGGCTGGATACACTGATTCATGATATTATTACCAACAGCATGGATAAGCCGGATATCATTATGTCCGATGAAATTTTCCAGGCAATGCAGGATTTACGGAAGTTCATGTTTGTAAGCGTATATACCAATTCCATTGCCAAAGGAGAAGAGACAAAGGCAGAAGGATTACTCAGCAAACTGTTTACATATTATATGGAACATCCGATGACGATGCCGGCACAGTATACCGATATGATCGCGGAAGGCGAAGAGGAAGAACGGGTAGTATGTGATTATATCGCAGGAATGACCGATCAGTATGCAATTGCCAAATTCTCAGAATATTTTGTACCGAAAGCTTGGCAGGTGAATTAAGGAATGGCATATTATTCAGATGAATTAATAGAAGAAGTACGTTCCAGAAATGATATTGTAGATGTGATTTCCGGATATGTACGGTTGACAAAAAAAGGCAGCACGTATTTTGGACTGTGCCCCTTCCATAATGAAAAGACCGGTTCTTTTTCCGTATCACCGAATAAGCAGATGTATTACTGCTTTGGATGCGGAGCAGGCGGAAATGTATTTACCTTTCTGATGCAGTATGAGAACTTTTCATTCCCGGAAGCGATGGAGGCATTGGCAGAGCGTGCCGGAATCGAACTGCCGAAGCAGGAAATGAGTGCCCAGGCAAAGAAAGAAGCAGACAAACGCCAGATTCTGTTAGAGATTAACAAGGCAGCTGGCAAATATTATTATATGCTGCTGAGGAGTGGACACGGAAAACAGGCGTATGAATATTTTAAAAAGAGAGAATTATCGGATGCCACCATGCAGAAGTTTGGGCTTGGCTATTCGGATAAATACAGTGATGATTTGTACCGCTATTTAAGAAAGCTTGGATATGATGATGCAATCTTAAAGGAATCCGGTCTTGTGTCCATTGACGAAGTCCGGGGTGGACATGATAAATTCTGGAATCGTGCCATGTTTCCGATTATGGATGTGCATAATAAAGTAATCGGATTTGGTGGACGAGTCATGGGGGATGGTGAACCGAAATACTTAAACTCGCCGGAAACCAAAGTTTTTGATAAGAGCCGGAATCTGTATGCATTGAACTTTGCAAGGCAGACCAAGAAACCGCAGATGCTCTTATGTGAAGGCTATATGGATGTAATTGCATTGCATCAGGCAGGCTTTGACAATGCAGTGGCATCCTTAGGAACCGCGTTTACAAGTGGACATGCCAGTCTGCTGAAACGATATACGAAGGAGGTTTATCTTACCTTCGACAGCGACGGTGCCGGAATTAAGGCAGCACTCCGTGCAATCCCGATTTTAAAAGAAGTAGGGCTGACAGCCAAAGTCATCAACATGAAGCCGTACAAAGACCCGGATGAATTCATCAAGGCACTTGGAGCGGAAGAATATCAGAAGCGGATTGATGCGGCAGAAAACAGCTTTATGTTTGAAATCAGGATTTTAGAGCAGAAATATGATATGAAGGACCCGGAAGGAAAGACCGCATTCCAGACTGAAGTGGCAAAGAAACTGCTTGATTTTACCACGGAACTGGAACGGAACAATTATATGGAAGCTGTGGCTGATAAATATCATATGAGCTTTGAAGCACTCCGGAATCTGGTAAACCAGCTGGGCACCCAGGGAGGACTTGTAAAAGAGCGGACACCGCTTAAGAGTGGGCTGAATGAGAAGAAGCATAAGAAAGAGGACGGCATGAAGCAGTCCCAGAAATTGCTTTTGACCTGGCTCATAGAATATGATAATCTGTACGATAAAATCAAAGATATCATTACACCGGAAGATTTTACGGAAGACATTTTCCGTAAGGTGGCAGAGTTTCTCTACGAGCAGAAGAAGTCGGGAACTGTCAATCCGGCACAGATTATCAGTTTATTTGCAGAAGAAGAGGAACAGCGGGAAGTTGCAGAGCTCTTCCATGCGAGAATCCATGAAGTGGATTCTGCTGCAGAGCGGGATAAGGCGTTAAAAGAGACGATTCTGCGGGTGAAGGATAACAGCATCTCCTATCGTTCGGCGCACTTAGAACCTACGGATATGCAGGGCTTGCAACAGCTTGTGGCAGATAAGAGAACCTTGCAGAATATGGAGAAAATGCATATTTCTATAGATTGAGGACAAAATACTATTTAGTCCCGTTTATATGACGAATCATGAGAGGATGAACAAGAAAATGGATGAAAAGATGGAAAAGACTACAAAAAAGACAACAAAAGCTGCAAAAAGTGCTCCGGCAGCAAAAGACGAAAAGATGAGCATTGAGGAGAAAAAAGCAAAATTGCAGGAAAAACTCCAGGAACTCCTTGCACTGGCAAAGAAGAAAAAGAACAGCCTTGAGTATCAGGAAATCAGCGAGTTCTTCAAGGACATGGAACTGGATGCAGATGAGTTTGAGAAAATCTTAGACTTCCTTGAGACCAATAACATTGATGTGCTTCGAATCATGGATGATGACGATATCGATGACGATATCATCTTAGATGACGAAGACGAGGTAGAGGTAGAAAAGATTGATTTATCGGTACCGGACGGCGTATCCATTGAGGATCCGGTCCGTATGTATTTAAAGGAAATCGGTAAAGTACCTCTTTTAAGTGCAGAAGAAGAAATCGAGCTGGCAAAGAGAATGGAATTAGGAGACCAGGAAGCAAAGAAACGTCTGGCAGAAGCCAACCTTCGTCTGGTGGTAAGTATTGCAAAACGTTATGTAGGACGTGGTATGTTATTCTTAGACCTGATTCAGGAAGGTAACTTAGGTCTGATTAAAGCCGTTGAGAAATTCGATTACCGGAAAGGCTATAAGTTCTCTACCTATGCAACATGGTGGATTCGTCAGGCAATCACAAGAGCCATTGCAGACCAGGCAAGAACCATCCGTATCCCGGTTCATATGGTTGAGACAATCAACAAACTGATCCGCGTTTCCAGACAGTTACTGCAGGAGTTGGGACGTGAACCGACCCCGGAAGAGATTGCAGCAGAAATGAATATGCCGGTAGACCGTGTACGTGAAATCTTAAAGATTTCCCAGGAGCCGGTTTCTTTAGAGACCCCGATTGGTGAAGAGGAAGATTCCCATTTAGGAGACTTCATTCAGGATGATAATGTACCGGTACCTGCTGATGCAGCAGCATTTACCCTGTTAAAAGAGCAGTTGGAGGAAGTGCTTGGAACACTGACCGAGCGGGAGCAGAAGGTATTAACCCTTCGTTTTGGTCTGGAAGATGGACGTGCCCGTACACTGGAAGAAGTTGGAAAAGAATTCAATGTAACCAGGGAGCGTATCCGTCAGATTGAAGCAAAGGCACTCCGTAAACTGCGTCATCCAAGCAGAAGCCGCAAATTAAAGGACTATCTGGAGTAATATATGAATAAACTTTCAAAAAGAATGCAGGCAGTTGCAGCATTGGTTCAGAATACCACCTGCCTTGCAGATGTAGGATGTGACCATGGTTATGTTCCGATTTATCTGATTCAGTCAGAATGTATTGGGCATGCCATTGCAATGGATGTGAACCGGGGTCCGCTTCTTCGGGCAGAGGAGCATATCCGGGAAGTTCATTTAGAAGATTACATAGAAACCAGATTGTCCGATGGACTTACGGCACTGGCTCCATCCGAAGCCGATGGCGTGGTAATCGCTGGAATGGGTGGAGCGTTGACGAAACGGATTCTTGCAGAGCATCCGGAAGTCTGGAAGAAGATGAATAATCTTGTGTTACAGCCACAGTCTGAAATAGAAGAGGTACGCCGTTATATTTATGCGGAAGGCTTTCACATTGAAGAAGAAGATATGGTGGAAGAAGAAGGCAAATATTACGTGATGTTAAGATGTGTACCGGGAAAAGCAGCACCGTTGACGGATGTTGCTTTTCGTTATGGTGGATATTTATTACAGACAAAAAATGAAATATTAAAACAATATTTAATAAAACAAAGACAGCAGTTCTCGGAAATCTTAAAGAAACTTGAAATCCAGAAGCTTATGCCGGAGCAGACTGTATTGCAGAAACCAGAATTGCTGCAACAATCTGCAACGCAACAGGATGAATTGCAGCAGAAAGAAGATGGCAGTACAAGACGCTTTGAACGGCAGAAAGAACTGGAAGAGAAACTTGCAATGATAGAAGAAGCAGAGCGTATCATGGGAGAAAATATATGAAGTGTGAACAGATACGGGAAATATTAGAGACACTTGCTCCTGTAGCAATGGCCTGTGAATGGGATAATCCGGGATTTCAGGTCTGCAGATGGGAGAAAGAGATAAACAGTATCTATCTGGCGGTGGATGCAACCGATGAAGTAATTGCGGAAGCAAAAGAACTTAAGGCTGATATGATACTGACGCATCATCCGTTAATCTTTGGTGGAATCAAAAATGTTCTTACCAGTGATTTTATCGGCAGAAGAATTTATGGACTGGCACAGCAGGATATGGTTTACTGTGCGATGCATACGAATTTTGATATCTGCGTCATGGCGGACCTTGCAGCAGATTACATGGAACTAATGGAGACAGAACCATTGGAAGTAACCGGGGAGTGGCAGGGAAAATCCTGTGGTATCGGTAAAGTAGGAATGCTGCCGCAGCAGATAAGCCTTGAGGATTGCGGCAGGATTGTAAGAAGCCGGTTTCAGACAGAAGCGGTAAAAGTATTTGGTGATACCAGCCGCATGGTACAGCGTGCAGCAATTTGCCCCGGCTCCGGAAAGAGTGAAGTGGATGAAGCGATTGCAAAGGGTGCCCAGGTGTTGATAACGGGAGATATTGACCACCATACGGGAATCGACGCAGCAGCCCGAGGCTTAAGTATCTTAGATGCAGGACATTATGGATTGGAGCATATTTTTGTAACCTATATGGCAGAATATTTCAAGGAAAAATTACCGGAACTGAATATATACAGCCAGAAGTTACAATCTCCGTTTTCCTATATTGTATAAATAGTAATCAAAGAAATGGGGGACTACTATGGGAGAAATTAAATGTAGAATTAATATTCATGGAAATGTAAGGGAGTATGTGCCGGAAACCACATACAAGCAGCTTGCCAAGGAATATCAGAAACAGTTTCCTGATGATATTGTCCTGGTGCTGGTGAACAACCGCCTGCGGGAGCTGCGTGAGAAGGTAGAATCGGGAAATCTTACCTTTATTACAACAGCAGACAAGGATGGCAGGAAAGCATACCGGAGAAGTACGGCGCTACTGATGCAGAAGGCAGTGCATAATCTTTATGGGGAAGAAAAGATTACGGTCCGCATCATGCATTCCATTGCCCAGGGATATTATTGCGAACTGAAGCGGAATGAGGAAAAGAACGGAACATCAGAGCAGGCAGAATGGGTAGCTGTCGATGAACAGATGTTAAGGGATTTAAAGCAGGAGATGCAGCGTCTGGTAGTAGCCGATTTTCCGATTGAAAAGCACAGTCTGCCGACGGCAGATGCAGTAGAACTCTTCCGGAGACTGGGAATGACCGATAAAGAAAGACTGTTCCGCTACCGGAGAAGCTCAAGAGTCAATATTTATGAGCTGGATCATTACAAAGATTATTTCTATGGATATATGGTACCGTCTACCGGTTATCTGAAATATTTTGACCTGACATTATATAAAGAAGGTTTTATGCTGCTCTTTCCGGGAAAAGATACCAGGACGGTGGATGTTTTTGTCCCATCGGATAAACTGTACCTGACACTGGAAGAAGCGTCAGAGTGGGGACATACCATGGGAGTAGGAACCATAGGAGCTTTGAATGATGCAGTTTCTGCCGGCAGAATACAGGAAATAATTCTGATACAGGAAGCCCTGATGGAACAGAAAATAGGACAGCTGGCAGAGCAGATTAAAGAGGGACATCATAAGAAATTCATTATGATAGCAGGTCCGTCCTCTTCCGGGAAGACAACGTTTTCCCACAGGCTGTCCATACAGCTTGCCGCCCATGGCATGAAACCGCATCCGGTTCCGCTGGATGATTTTTATGTAGACCGGGATAAGACACCGAAAGATGCAGATGGAAAACTGGATTTCGAATGCCTGGAGGCATTGGATATTGACCGTTTTAATAATGATATGACAAGTCTTTTAAATGGAGATGCAACGGAACTGCCGGTATTTAATTTTAAAACCGGAAAACGGGAAGCAAAAGGCAGAATGATGCAGCTTGGAGAGGAAGATGTACTTGTTATTGAAGGCATCCATGGACTGAATGACAGGCTTTCCTACTCTCTGCCGCAGGAAAGCAAATTCCGTATTTATATCAGTGCGCTGACCCAGCTGGATATTGATGAACATAACTGCCTGCCGACGACAGATGGCAGACTGATCCGGAGAATTGTAAGGGATGCAAGAACCAGGGCTACATCAGCGAGGGAGACCATTGCCATGTGGGATTCGGTAAGGCGGGGAGAAGAAAAGAATATCTTCCCATTTCAGGAAGGTGCCGATGTAATGTTTAATTCAGCTTTAATTTATGAGCTTGCTGTGCTGAAACAGTATGCAGAGCCATTGTTGTTTGCAATTGAACGGGACTGCCCGGAATATCTTGAAGCGAAGCGGCTGCTGAAGTTCTTAGATTATTTCCTTCCGGTACCGGCAGATAATATCAATAACAATTCGATTATCCGTGAGTTTATCGGTGGAAGCTGTTTTAATGTCTGATATAGAAGCTATATGAGGGATAGACCGTGTTTCTTGTACAAAAGAGACATTTGTCTATCCCTGAATTTTACTTAAAAACACAAAAAAATAGACAAAAATTACGAAAAAAAGCGAATAAAAATAGAAATTTTGTTGAAAAGCATATAAAGAATGGCTATAATAAAATAATGATGATTTTTGTCACATCATGATATGTGAAGAATGATTTGGAGAGTGGCAGAGAATGGAAAGCAGACAGAAGAAACGTCTGGGGGATATGCTGATTGAGGAACAGATTATTACAGATGAGCAGCTCTCAGATGCATTAGAGAAGAAAAAGGGGACTACAAAGCGGCTGGGTGAGGTTCTGGTAGAGCTGGGTTATACCAATGAGACGGATATTGCCAAGGCACTGTCAAGCCAGCTTGGACTGGAAATAGTCTCGCTTAGTGGAATACAGATAGAAGAAAATGTGCTAAAGCTGGTGGACGTGGCAGTTCTGAGAAAATATGTCATGGTACCAATTGGCTTTTCACCGAATAATATGAATGAAGTCCGTGTGGCAATGGCCGACCCGATGGATATGCGTGGAATTGATGATTTTTCTATTATTACTAATCTGCAGGTCGCACCGGTAATTGCCACAACCCATGATATTATGCTTACCCTTGACCGTTTCTATGGAAGCAGTGAAGCAAGGAAGGTGGCTGAGGCATATGCACTGGAGCGCCGGCAGGAAGAGCAGAGGGAACAGGAGAAGGAGAATGATGAAGATATTGCAAATTCCCCGATTGTCCTTCTGGTAAATGCCATGATTGAGCAGGCAGCAAGACAGCGTGCCAGTGATATACATATAGAAGCATTGGAAAGCCGTGTAAGAATCCGCTACAGGATTGATGGTGTGTTATATGAGAAGGCGAGCTACGACATCCGGCTTCTGAATGCAATTACAGCACGTATCAAGATTATTGGCGGCATGGATATATCAGAAAAAAGAAAACCACAGGATGGACGAATTACCCTTGTGGTAGATCGTGTGGAATATGATATCCGTGTATCAATCCTGCCAACGGTTTATGGAGAGAAGTGTGTACTTCGTCTTGCACAGAAGAAAGCACTGACCAAGGATAAGAGGGAACTTGGATTTACCCCGGGGGAGCTGGAAAGCTTTGATCGTATGTTAAAGCATCCGAATGGAATCCTTTTGGTAACAGGACCAACCGGAAGTGGTAAATCAACGACGCTTTACACAGCACTTTCTGAACTGAATACAGAGGATATTAATATTATCACAGTAGAAGACCCGGTAGAGGCGAATCTGGACGGCGTCAATCAGGTACAGGTAAATGCCAAAGCGGATATGACCTTTGCATCTGCACTGCGTTCAATCCTGCGACAGGATCCGGATATTATCATGATTGGAGAGATCCGAGACGAAGAAACTGCAGAGATTGCGGTACAGGCTTCTATTACTGGACATCTGGTAGTAAGTACCCTGCATACCAACAGTGCGGCAGGAACCATTACCCGAATGTTAAATATGGGCGTAGAGGGATACCTCCTTGCGGATTCCGTAATTGGTGTAATTGCCCAGCGTCTGGTGCGGAGACTCTGTCCGAACTGTAAACAGCCGCATAAGCCGACAGAATACGAACGCAAGCTTCTGAATCTGGATGATTTGGATGAGACGATGATTTTTGAAGCAAAGGGCTGCCCGATGTGTGCCAATACAGGATATAAGGGCAGAATCGGTGTCTATGAGATGATGGAAATCAGCACGGAAATGAAAGACGCTATAGCAAAAGATGCTTCCACTGCCGAAATCAAACATCTGGCAGTAGAAAATGGAATGGAAACTCTTGCAGCGGGAGCCAGACGTAAAGTTTTAGAAGGAATTACTTCTGTGTCAGAGCTGGTGGGAGTATCTGCTGAGGATTAAGGAGAACTGGGGATTTTACAATGAACAGAATAGAAATGTTTTTGCGGGAAGGAAATGAAAAAGGGGCATCCGATATCCATCTTGCACCGGGAAGCCCGGTGATGTTCCGGATTGATGGAGAACTGGTTCCCGCATCAGATGAGAAGATAAAACCATTTGAAATAGAAGAAATGATAGAACCGCTGTTGACGGAAGAGCAGAAGGCAGAGCTGAAGGAAAATGGAGAACTGGATTTTGCGTATTCTATCGCAGGCTTTCACAGGGTGCGTTTTAATGTGTTCCGTCAGAGAGGTACTTATGCGGTAGCACTCCGTATACTCTCGTTTGAGATACCGGAAGCAAAGCGGCTTGGTATTCCACCATCTGTGGTTGACCTGACCAACCGCAAGCGTGGGCTGGTATTGGTAACAGGACCGACCGGAAGTGGTAAATCTACCACACTGGCGTCTTTGATACATATTATTTCTGAAACATATGCTAAGACAATTATTACACTGGAAGACCCGATTGAGTATTTGCATCCTCACAGCAAGTCAATTGTATTGCAGAGGGAAATCGGTTATGACAGTAAGAGTTATGCGTCAGCACTTCGCGCCGCATTGCGTGAAGACCCGGATGTAATTCTGGTGGGGGAGATGCGTGACCTGGAAACAATCAGTATTGCGATTACGGCGGCAGAAACCGGACATCTGGTATTTTCAACCCTGCATACCAACAGTGCAGCAGCAACCATTGACCGTGTCATTGACGTGTTTCCACCGCATCAGCAGCAGCAGACCAGGATACAGCTGTCAGGTGTTATTGAAGGAATTATCGCCCAGCAGCTTCTTCCAAAGGAAGGCGGCGGACGTGTGGCGGCTTACGAGGTCATGCTTGCCACTCCGGCAATCCGTAACCTGATACGTGAAGGAAAGAGCTTCCAGATACAGTCTATGATACAGACCAGCAAGAAGCTTGGCATGCAGGCAATGGATGATGCCATTTATGACCTTTATATGCAGAATAAGATATCCGCAGAAGATGCCGTAAGCTTCGCACAGGAGCCGGCAGTTATGCAGCAGAAGGTAACGCTATTCTAAACTGCGGAGCATCTGCAGGGAACTGTTAACAGCAGCTTCCGTGGATACCGTAGAATGAGAAAAATGGTTAACAAATTTGAAATTTAACCGATAAATATACTGTAAGGGGGATGAGAAGGTGCCCAGTTATTCATATATAGCAGTGGATGCCATGGGAAAAGAGAAGAAGGCAACCATTGATGCAGAAAATCAGGACAAGGCAGCAGCCCGGCTTAAGAAAAACGGACTTACTTTAATATCCATAAAGGAAGTCGGAATGTTGGAAAAGGATATTAAATTAAGCTTTGGGCGGAAAGTAAAACCAAGGGATTTAAGCGTGTTCTGCCGGCAGTTTGTCAGTATGATAGAAGCCGGGGTTACGGTAATTGATGCCCTTGGAATGTTAGAGGAACAGACGGAAAATAAGAGGCTTTCCGCTGCACTTCATGAAGTACGTACCGAAGTGGAAAAAGGACAGACACTATCCGAAGCTATGGGACATCAGGGAGAGATTTTCCCGGAAATGCTAGTGAATATGGTGGCGGCAGGAGAGACCTCCGGTAATATCGAGCTTTCCTTCAGCCGTATGGCAGTGCAGTTTGATAAGACGGCAAAACTGTCCGGCTTAATGAAAAAATCACTGGCTTATCCGGTGGTACTGCTGATTGTGGCAGTATTAATCGTCATTCTGATGGTAGTAAAGGTAATACCGGGATATGCAGCAACCTTTGAGCAGGCAGGCATGCAGCTGCCGGGCATCACCCGGGCAATGATGAGCATGAGCCATGTAATTACAAAATTCTGGTATCTTTTCGTGGGAGGAATCCTGCTGATTGTGCTTGGTATCCGGGAATGGCGCAAGACAGAGAGCGGAAAGCTGTTCTTTGGCAAAATAGCCATGAAGCTTCCAATGTTTGGTAAGTTAAACATAAAGACATATTCTTCACAGTTTGCCCGTACATTAAGTACTTTAATGTATGCAGGAATTCCGTTGATTCATGGAATTGATGCAGTTACCAAACTGATGAAGAATCGTCATTTCCAGCTGCAATTGCAGTCGGCAAGAGAGGAAGTGGCAAAGGGCGTTCCGTTATCAGAACCGCTGCGGAAGGGCGGACTGTTCCCGCCTATGGTAATCCACATGCTTTCTATCGGTGAGGAAACCGGTGATATTGAGGGCATGTTAGACAAGCTGGCAGATTATTATGATGAAGAGGTTGAGATGACTACCCAGACGGTTATGGCGGCAATGGAACCAATGATTATCGTAGTTATGGCAATTATCGTAGTCATTCTGATTGCAGCAATTTATGCACCGATGCTTTCGATGTACAACCAGCTCGGCAACATGTAAAACGAATTAAGGTTCCGTAATAGGGGCGGAATTTTAAGATAAAATATTTATATTTATACAAGAAGGAGAATAGCATTATGAACAAGATTAGAAACAGAAAGAACAACAAAGGCTTTTCATTAGTTGAGTTAATCATCGTTATTGCCATCATGGCAATCTTAGCAGGAATCTTAATTCCTCAGTTTGTTAAGTACATCAGCAGCTCCAAAGTATCCGGAGATATCCAGCAGGCAGAGAATATCTACAATGCAGTAGCAGCTCAGTATGCAGATTCCCAGGGAACAGCACCGACAGGTATGAGTTATAATGGAAAAATGTATGAAGTAACACCAGATGTTGCAGAGGCATTAGAAATGGGAAAAGCAGCACCTGTATGTAAAGTAGATTCTAGCTACAAATTTGCTTATAGCTGTAGCGATAAGGGTGAAGTTGCCGTATATCTGACAAAAGAAGCGCTTCCTACTACAGGAAAAACTTATGCAGCTGATAAAGATACCAAGATTTCTCCATCCATTGAAGGAGCGGATAAAACTAAGTGGAAAAAATAATCCGCTGAGCTAAGAAAGGACACTACATACCATGACACCAATGCCTGCACTCATCACAGTATTTATTTTCATATATGGAATTGTCATCGGAAGCTTCTTAAATGTCTGTATCTACCGGATACCGCAGAAAGAAGATATCGTCCGGGAGAGTTCCCACTGTATGAGCTGCGGGCACCGGTTGAAATGGTATGATTTAGTGCCGCTGTTCAGTTATCTTTTCTTAAAAGGAAAATGCCGTTACTGTGGTTCGAAGCTGTCAAAGCAGTACCCTATCGTCGAAGCACTCAATGGAATCCTTTATGTAGTTGTATTTTATGCAACAGATTTTAGCTGGGACAGTATTTTATACTGCCTTATGACTTCTGCGTTAATCGTACTTAGTGTGATAGATTACCGCACCTATGAGATTCCTTTTGGAATCAATGTGTTCCTGTTTGTACTGGGGGTTATCCGGTGCGTATTTGGAAAAGGGGACAGAGGAACCTTGATGATTGGTTTCTTTGCAGTAAGCTTGTTCTTGCTGTTATTATCACTTCTTACCAGAGGAGCAGCAATCGGTGGTGGAGACATCAAGCTGATGGCGGCTGCCGGGCTGCTTCTCGGATGGAAGTTGATTATTCTTGCATTTGTGATGGGATGTATTGCGGGTTCTGTGGTGCATCTGTTCCGGATGAAGGTCTGTGGTGCCGGCAGAATGCTGGCGCTGGGTCCATATTTATCGGTCGGGATATTTATTGCCGCCCTGTGGGGGAATGGGATGATAGACTGGTATCTGGGACTTTTTATGTAGAAAAGAGTGATTATAAGTGGAAAGTGTATGAAGCATAGGTATGCTTTCCAGTTATAATCACGAAAGGTGAGTGAAGGATGAAGATATTAAGTATAGAAATAGGTGTTGATGTAACCCATGTATTGGAGATGGATTACCGGGTGAAGAATCCGAAAGTATATCGAAGCTTTAGCTTTCAGACTCCGGTAGGTGTAATTGGAGAAGCCGGTGTGCGTAAGAGTGAGGAATTCCGCACAGCCTTACATAAGCTTCTGGATGCAAATAAGATTAAGACACGGAAAACTTTATTCGTAGTTAATTCCGGTAAGATAGCAAGCCGTGAAGTGCTGATTCCGATGATAAAAGAAAACCGTATCAAGGATTTCCTGAATACAAATTCAGCAGATTTCTTCCCGGTAGATTTATCCCGGTACCAGCTGGTATACCGGAATGAAGGTGTGGTACAGCAGGACACGGTAAAGAAGAGAAAATTATATGTATTTGCTGTGCCGGGAGATCTGGTACAGTCTTATGAAGAGCTGGCAGATTTCTGCTCCCTGGAACTTACAGCACTTGATTATGTGGGAAACAGTATTTTCCAGATGATACATAAAGCGGTAGGAAATAATATCTGCTGTTCTGTAAAATTAGACAATAATGCAACCATGATTACGATTATCAATCAGGGAATGGTTGTATTACAAAGAACAGTATTTTATGGCTTTGAAGAAGTAGAGAAGGTTGTAGTGGATTCCGGTCTTTTCCCGAAGGAACAGTATCCGGCAGCGATGGATATATTACAGCAGACAGACTGTCTGGATACAAACCAGGCGGCACCGGAAGATGCCATGAATGCCATGCGGGCAGAAGCGGTAGAAGCACTGCGTCCGATGATTGGCAATATCCGGCGTGTATTAGATTATTATCAGTCCAGAAATAATGGGGCAGAAGTAAAAGAGTGTTTCCTGATTGGTAACGGAGCTTATATCAAGGGACTGGACAGGCTGATGTCCATGGAATTGAATCTTCCGGTACATTTACAGGAAAAAGATGTTTTAAACGGTTTCCGTACATCCGGAGGCAGATTTGATGCCATGTATGAAGCCTGCTATGGAGCAGCAATACAGCCATTAGACTTTGTGTTTGGTTCGGCACAGACTGCAAAGATTATAGAAGAGAAGAAAAAACGCGAATTGCTTGCGGCAAAGCTGATTGGTCTGCTTTGCGTGGCATGTGCTGTGATATTGCTGGCATTATCCGGAGTACAGAGGATTGCATTATCCCACGAACTGAATACTCTGAATAAGCAGAAGGATGAACTGGAATATATACAGGATATTTATAATGCATATGTGGATACCAAGAGCCAGTATGATGATGTGACAAAAATGAATGGCAAGACAGAGACAGTCAGTGATGCACTGGCAGATGCCATTGAAGAAATGGAAGAAAAATTCCCATCCGGTGTAAAGGTAACAAGCCTTACCAGTAATGGAGAGGGAATTTCCATGGACATTGAAGTATCTACAAAGGAAGAAGCAGCAAAGATTTTGCAGAATCTTGCAACCTTCGATGCTTTCCGCAGTGTAACGACCAACGGAATTACAGAATCCACAGATGAGAACGGTAAAATTACGGTAACATTTTCAGTGATGTGTACCTATGTAAATGGTACAGCAGATGATTCCATTGATACCGAGACCACACCGGAAGAAGATGTCGAGACCTATATGAATGGTGACCAGTATATTTATCCGGATATGGAAGGCAGTACCGAAAGTGGGGAGGCAGACAATGAATAAGGAAAATAAGAAAGTAAACGACAGGGAATTAAAACTGATATTTGTATTAGGCGGCATAGTATTATTTTTCTTAATCTACCAGTTTGGATATCTGAATGTCCAGAAGGCAAATAAAAATTTAAAGAGCCAGGTAGATGAGGTGCGTGGAGAAGTAAAGGTTATGCAGACCATGAAGCAGAACGAAGAGACTTATAAGGCATATACAGATTCCATGACACAGGAAATGCAGGAGGTAATGGATGCAATTCCATCAGAGATCCGTTCGGAGGATAAGATTATGTTTGCCAGAAGTCTTGAAAAAGAGTATGGCTTTCATGTTACCGGCGTAGGTCTCCAGACGGACGAAATGGTTTATGAAATGAATGAAGATGGAAGCAATCCGGCAGATGATGGCAAATTGTTATATCGTACCGTGGTAAGTCTTGACTGTGAATGTGATTATACACAGCTTAAGAACTGTCTGCGTGGATTAAAGAAGAATAATTTCAAGATGTCTGTGGATACAGCAAGCTTCGAGCCGGATGAAGAAACCGGGAAGCTGAAAGGAAATATGACGGTAAATATGTATTATCTCTACGGAAGTGATAAACCATATGAACCATTAACCATTGATGGGGTATCCTTAGGAACAGATAATATCTTTGGAACGGGAACGATTACTCCGGCAGCTCCATCGGATGCCACAGGTACGGAAGATACCACAGGAACAACAGGTACCACAGGAACAACAGGTACCACAGGAACGGATACCAGGCGGTAAGAAAAGCCGGACAGTATAGAAGAAAATGTGAAAAGCAGAAAGGAGCAGAGATGGTATGAGCGGTTATAATGGCAGAAAATTAAATCATAAATTAAATTGTAGTTTAAATAACCGGGGATTTTCACTGGTGGAAATTCTGATTGCAGTAGCGATTCTCGTACTGTGTGCAGTTCCTTTACTGAAAGCATTTGTAACATCTGCCCAGACCAATGCCAGGGCAAGACAGAATTTAAATGCGACTACGCTGGCTGAAAATATTATGGAAGAAATAAAAGCAGCAGGTGTTGAAGGCTATGGTGTGAAATCGGGAGACACGGTTACGATAGATGGTGTGGATCTTCCGGTTTATGAGGCTGAGTATAGCAATTACAGCTTTGATGGCAGGGCATATGATGTTAAGGCAGTAATGACACCATCGCAGGAGACCTATCTGGATGGTACGGATGAAAAAGCATATAATGCACAGGGTATCCCGGAGATTTCTGTTATGGATGACAGCCGGGATGCTGTTTATGTAGAGGACAAGAATGCAAGATTTGACATAATAGATGAAAATGCGGATTCGCTGGGCATGAAGGCGGAAGAACTGCTGAATGCATGCAGAACGGAATACCGCTTTGCAGTAAAGGAAAATCACGGCAGATATACCGTTACCCAGACGGTAACATACAGTGATGCTTCCGGAAATACAATCGGAACACCCCAGACCCTGACCATATTTGATTCGGTGCTGACCGGAGCAGATCTCAGAAGTCTTTATGTGTGCTATATTCCGGCACTTCGAACAGCCGGTGATATGTACAGAACGCAGGAGAAGGTGGTAATCGAAAACAGACAGGATATTCCGGTTGATGTATATCTTATCCGTCAGGGCTCGCAGGATACACCACTTGCAGTCAGTATTATAGAAAGTGCTCCATCAACAGTGGCAGCAACACAGATTCATACAAATCTTTCTGTAGATGATAAGACAGACATCGGCAGTATAGAACGAAATGGAAGCAGTATTACAGCAGCTACAGCTAAAAGCGCCTTTGGTTTTCAGAAGATGGGCGAGGCTGCAAAGGCAGATGCAGCCAGACTTTATACAGTAGAAGTAACCGTTAAACCGGTAGATTCGGAAAAATCAATTACCTTAACAGGAACGGCAATGAAGTAAGGCGGGAAAACAATGAACAGATGGAAGAAATCACGGGACAATCGAGGAATGTCACTGGTCATGGTCATTGGAACAGTGGCACTGGTAAGCATACTGGTGGTTATAGTACTGTCTCTTTCTCTGATGAATATACAGATGAAGTCAGTATATAAGAAGTCTGCGGATAATTTCTATGATGCAGAAGCGGCAATGGATGAGATACGTACCGGTCTGCAGCAGGATGTGGCAGATGCAGCAACCACGGCATATCTTTCTGTTATGTCACAATATTCTGCCAGCAGTTATCAGGATGCTGTGCGTCAGAGCACCTTCCGGGAATTGTACCGGAAGGAGTTAAAGAAGAAAATCGGGCAGACCATGGATGATACCCATTATGATATCGGCTATCTTGAGAATTATATCGGTGCGTCCCACCGTTATGAAGCAGCAACCGGTACCGGAGCCAGACTTACAACACAGGATGGCAAAGATGCAGATTTTGTGGTAACACAGTCCGGTCTTGTGATTATGAATCTGGAGCTTTCTTATAAGGATGCAGATGCTTATGAGTCAGTTGTAGATACAGATCTTGTATTAAGCTATCCACAGGTAAACTTTATCCAGTCAACATCAGTACCGGATTTGCTGAATTACTGTGTGGTAGCAGATGAAGGTGTCTGGGTAAACAATGGAAACCGTACACTTACCATGAATGGCAATGTATACGCAGGCAATTATTATACCGGGAGCAGCAGTGACCGGAATGGATTCCACATTGACAACAGTGGAAGTGTAATGCTTGGACTGCGCAAGACGCTGATTACCAGAGGCGGACTTACGGTAGAAAACCAAGGTTCTTTTACAACGGATACCAAAGCTACGATATGGGCAGATAATCTCAATGTTTACAGCAACGCAGCCCTGTCCTTATCTGGCAGTACATATGTATCGGATGATTTGACGATTACCGGAAGCGGTGATGTTACCTTGCGTGGAGAGTATTATGGCTACGGTAATCCGGAGACTGCCAAGGCAGCGGCATCTGTAGTTACAGAAGAAGTCAATGCCAATAAGGCGGCATACAGCAGTGCCATGATTATCAATGGAATTGCAGACAGTGGCAAGGCTAGTATCCGCATGAATGGATTAAAGACATTGATGTTAGCAGGAAATGCCTATATCGGAAGCGGCAATGCCATGATGGGAGAATCCCTGGCTGTAAAGAGCAGCCAGACGGCATATCTTGCACCGGCAGACTGTTTTCTTATAAATACTACCAATCCCACAACGGTAGCGGAAGATTTTATGGCAAAGAGTGATTTTGCAGCAGCTCCGGAAAAATATATTAATTATGAAGTGTTAAAAAATTATCATGCTTTGGATATCACACCATTATATAAAGATGGTCTGGTTTATTATTTCTTAAAATTCGAGAATGCAAAGGAAGCTGCGGCATTTGACCTTGCATACTACAATGATGCAGACCATGCAGCCACAAGGCAGCAGTATCTGTCTCTTTATGTGGATGACGCAGAATTATCTATCCGGGAGAGCAGCTCTGTGGAGAAGATTACCAACGGAAGTATTCTTGTCTGGGATACAAAAGGAATCCGTACCATTGAGCCGACAACCATAAGTAATGGATTAGACGATATTTACGAGGATGGTTATTATGCCGGACTGCAGAGTGGCTGGCAGGATATGTATGCTTCTTATAATATTTCACTGACAAAGGATTATGAGAGGCTTACAGCGGAGCAGAAGGCAGCCACTGTGTTTGAAAATCTGGTGGATGTAGACGGGCTGAAAAAAATTACTGGCACATCCGGAGCAGTTGAATTTGAATTTACCGATGGGGATGGAGTCCGGCAGGTGGCATACGTAACAGATAATGAAGGTGCATCAGCATTGGAGGTGGATGCTTCGTTTCTGGGTGGAAAGAATGTACCGCTTATCATTGCAACCGGAGATGTGAAGGTTACAGCAGATTACTCCGGTACAATTTTAAGTGGTGGCCAGGTGACCTTTGGCATGCCGGGAAGCAGCAGTTCAACAGTGTCATCTGATATGCAGGATGCTGCCAGAGTCATCCAGAATGCCGAATATAAGAAGGGGTCAGATACCTATATTCTGTCACAGGTATTGAAGAACAGCCAGTACTATGTAGGCAGTATTGGAAAGGCATATACCGGAGAGGATGCCGTGGATGTAACGAAGCTTGTAACCTATCAGAACTGGTCAAAGGAGTAAAGATAAGATGCAGAAAGGGAATCGTATAAGCGGAAAAAAGAATAGTGGATTTTCGTTGGTAGAGCTGATTGTTACCGTGGCGATTCTTGCAATTATTTCTGTGGGAGCGTTTCTGCTTACCGGCTCACAGAATGGATGGAAACTGCGTCATGCTGCGGAAAGACTGGATTCAGCACTGGATAAAGCTATGGTTCAGTCTATGAGTAAGAGTGATACTGCAGGTCTTATTGTCTATGAATTGAATGGAGAATATTATGCGGCAATAATAAAGGAATCCTGCCGGGACGGAAATATTTACCGTGTAACTGAGGACAAGGTGCTGGAAAAGTATTCACTTGGAAAAGAACCGTTGACGATTACGCTAAGTTATAAAGGAAAAGACGGGACAGCAGTATCAGATGTTACATTATCCAATCAGGGCAGTGAGAGTAATTTAAGCAGTGCGGCAGAATTTCTCTATGACAGAAGTACGGGGGCGGTTAAGACCGTAAAGGTAAACAGTGTGGAAAGCTATTATACTGGTATATATTTGAAGTTGTCAGACCGTGATATGCAGATAAAAATAAGTGCTGCCACCGGCAGACATGAGATACAGTAAGCAAAAAGCAGGGAGGAGGAAAACAAAGTGGACCACAGGAAAGCTTCAAAGAAGTATTGTGAAATCAGAAAATGCGGGATATATGATAATAAAGGATTTACGCTGGTTGAACTGCTGGTGGGAATTGCGATTGTGGCAATTGTCGGTGGATTAATCGGCACATTTTTGATTTTCTCCACAAGAACATATGGAAAAGTAACCGATGAAGCAGACTTACAGGAGGATGCACAGATTCTCCTATCCCAGATGGATAGTTATATTATCGATACAGACAGTGCACTTCGTTATTATGCAGATGTATCAGAGAGTGGAAGCGGCACGGAAATTTTAAAGGACAGCCTTTATCCGGGTGGAGCAGCAGGACTGACCAGAAAATGGCTGGAGATTTATAAGACCACCGATACCGGATATACAAAAGAGACCGTTTTGTGGACAAAATCCACAGAGAAGCTGACATATAAGCAGGAGACTATTGATGCGGCAGGAACGGTAACTGAAAATATAGAAGAACAGGATCTGGCAACGCATGTAACAGATTTTTCCATTGATCTGACGAAAGTAACTTCACTGCGTCAGGTAACAGTGTCTGTTGCTCTTGCCAGTGGAGAGAAAAGTTATGGAGCGGATACTACAGTGTATCTGCGTAACCAGATTGTAGTAAATGGGGAACCTTATACACCGGATGCAGCACCGGTCATTTCATCCGTACTCAGCGTTAAGGTTCTGCCACAGACGGTTATGATGCGGCCTGGCGGAAGAAAGGCATTTCAGGCAATTGTTTATGGTAATAATTCACCATCCCAGGAGGTAACCTGGAGTCTTTCCGGAAATACGTCTTCCCTTACCACTATTTCAGCGGATGGACTGCTGTGGATCAGCATGGATGAGAAGGCAAAGACCTTAACGGTAACAGCAACATCGGTACAGGATACCACCAAGTCAGGAACGGCGGAAGTAACAGTAGTACATGGCAAGAAGCTGTCTTTAGGCCAGATTCGGAAATACTGGCTGCAAAGAGGAAAATCAATGTATATCTATGCAAGGGTGAATGGAACATTAAGTGGTTCTATTACCTGGGAAAGTAATCCATTGGATTTACTTTCGGTGAATCCCGCAGATTCTGTAACAGTTGCAGGAGGATATCCATCATTGGATTTGATGAATGCGAGATGTGTGAAAACAGAGTATCCGGGGACACCTTTAGGAGAATATACAGTGAAGATTAGCGGTATAGTAGATGGTCAGCCGTATGAAGATATGGTTTATATAGAGGTGGTGGATTCGCCTGAAATAGCTGGAGCAGGTGATGTTGTATATTTTGATAAATCAAATGGTTTGGATTATTGGGTACATCCTGGAGACACCGTGAATTTGTCTACAGCATTAAAGAGGTTCGATATTGGAACAAAACGTAGTTATGAATTTAAAGAAGGCGGGAATATAAATAAGGATTCCTATACTTTTGAGACCTCTGGAACAGATGATGAAAAGATAAAAATAAGTATTGATGAAACAGCTGAGGATGGTGAAATTTATGTTACAGTCAAAGCTGGAAATCAATGGCATACAGGCTATGATTCTGTTACAATTCATGTGGCGGAGGAATTGGATTTCCCATATATTGTGGAAACAACATATTTTCCAGATCAGGAGAACTGGTTCTGGTCAAGTGTACATTGCAGGGGACCGGTAATGATAGCAGATTCAACATTACAATTTACGAATCTTACTTCCGGAATCAATGGGTTGATAGCAAATACCGGCGAGCCGCATAAACTTACACCATCGGAGCAGCATACAGGTGAGAATGAGCGTACGCTGTCTGGCGTAAATGAATTTACACAGGACGGACCGGGAAGGTATGAAAGTTCTAAGATACTTAATTTAGAGGGAATTATTATTATTGATAAAGATGTTGAACTTGATGCACCTTTTATTTGTTGTAATAGTGATACGGTGATTTATATAAAGGGAGAACATAGCTTGAAATTCAAAGGAATTACTACTTTTGACGGGCTGATTTATGCACCGGAAGGAGATGTTTATTTTGAAGGTCAGGCGGGTTATTGCCGGGGTGTTGTAATAGCAAAAAATTTGCATGTAAATAGTCGGGGAGACAGGGAGTTCTCCTTTATGGAAAAAAGCAGTGTAATGGATCTGGTTAATACATTGAAGGCAAACTAGCTTGTTGAGAAGTAAAAGAGGACAGGATATATGAAACGGAAGAATTCTTTGAAAAATTCCAGAAAGAGAATCATTCAGGCAACGGTAGCAGCAGTAGCAGGTATAACAGTTGCGGTTGCTGCATTCCGGCCGGTAGAGACTTCAGCAAACGGAGTACTGCCGGGGGTGGAAAGTATCGTTGCACAGAAGATGGCAACAGAAGATAAGACCTATCGGATTTTAGAGATTATGCCGGATGGAGCAGAAAGTGAAATGGGCTATCTTGCAGCGGGCAGTGAGCCGGTAGCCCTAGCAGCAGATGGAATGCTGGCTTACTTTGCAGAGAATGGTATCGAAAATACGCAGCAGGAGAGAATGAATTATATCAACAGCTTAAAGCAGCGTTTGGAGGACGGGAAGATAGCTTCCGGTGATACATCTAAGACACCACTTTATGCAGAAGCTTATGAGGAGACTTTTTTCCCGACAGAGGAGCAGCAGAAGGACTACAAGAAGCTGGTATTTCCGGAAGAACAGTATGAGACAATTACTGCTGAGGGACATTATGCTTACCGGCAGGATTATGACGGAAACTATAATCCCAATGTAGTTTCCTTCTCTTATAATGCAACTGGGGATTATGCAGTAGAATTTGAACGGAGAACACCACTTAGGGATGAAGCACCATATAACCAGCCATATGAGTACCGGGATAATGGAACAGATGGTTATTATGAAGCAGTTGAAAATCCTATGACAGGTGGTAATTATTACTATATTTCAGATTTTTACTACGTTGGAGCAGATTCAGAACATGGGCATTATCTGGCACAGTTAGATGCTGTAAAACCATATTCATATACTGCATCAGGGGATGGTGCATTTGCATTTGTACCGGGAACAGCGGAAGAGGACAGTGCAAATCAGTCCTGTCAGGTGGAGATGGGTTCTGTCTGGTATACCGGTGGACTTTATAATAATAACCTGTTCCGGGACTATGTATTAGGAGCATTGTCCAAGGATGATTTAAAGGTGGAAGTAACGGCAGTGACAGAGTCTGGACTTGCTTCTGTAGATGTATCCAGTATGGATTTTATTTATATCGGCGGACAGGGTTATGATACCGGAATGAAATATCAGCTTTCTTCTCCGGAGCTTCTTGCACAGGTGGATAAAATATATAAGAAAATTTTAGGAAAAGCGCCGGTTCTTATTGATTCCATTGTCTTAGAAAGTGCACTTACTGATTATAATACTTCTGATATTGCAAAGCTTGTGGTGTGGAGCATCCAGAAGGAGTTAAAGGATGACCCGCAGTCTGTGGATGCGGCAGAATTATGTGATACCGCTTCTTTAAACAGCAATTACACCGGCAATGATACTAATTATGCGGAAAATAATGTTTACTGCATGAAAATGACAGATGCAGACGGGGTACGTCAGCATGTATTTACCGGTCTGCTGGAAGCTTTTCCACAGGAGCTGCAGGAGGCGGAGGGATTTGCACCGGTGCGGGCATTGATTGAACAGGAGAATACCCTCCGTACATCAGCGGATGCGATTGATACCACGCTTTCAAAAAACATGGTCTTACAGTATATTTTAAATTATCCGTATGAGAGAACCTTTAGTGATAAAGAGGAGCTGCGGGTGCTGGATATCGAACCGGCAATGGGTGCACTGTATCTTGATGAAAATGCAGCTGATGACAGGATTCTTACCAAAAAGAAGCTGGCAGACTGGACAGGTGTTGCCATTGACAATATCAGTATTACCCGGATGACTTCAGCGGAGTTTATTGGTAAAATCGAAGACATGAACATGGAATACGATCTGGTTTACTTTGGACTTGGTTATGCCGGAGAGAATGGAAATTCTGATGTAAAGCTTCAGGGGGATTATATGAACCGTGATGCAGAGGGAAATACGGTTTATAATGATTCACTGATGAATGGGCTGGTCTATGCACATACCGGGGATGCATTCTTAAGAAAAGCTATTCTTGGTGGACTTTTAGATACTGATTATGTAGATAATAATACATCGAATTATCTCTATGGAGGCAATCCGGACAGCTCAAGAGACCCATATGGTGACCGGGATGAGTGGGACAGCGGATTAGGTAAGCTCGTTACCGCAACAAAGACCATCAGTGGTTTCCAGTATGATAATCCAAAGAATAGAAATGACCGTCAGGAAATTACCGTTACAGTAGGAAATGTAGGAGTATACCGTGCCAGCGGAAATGATATAACAGAGAGCAAGAAACGTGATCTGGAAGAATTCCTCGGGGCGAAATATCCGGTTCTTTTTGCACAGAATTTTGTGACCACAGAAGGTGAAATCAATGCAAAGGTGGTAGATAATTCTTCTGTTCTATATCAGTTCGCAAAGGAAAATCTTGCACAGGATAATGTCTTTTATCTGGATACCGAAGGCAGGCCAAATGATGAGAGCAGCTTCCGGTACTATATTAATATGCCTAAGGTTAAGCTTGCCATGCTCAATCCGTCTACCGGAGCAGAAGAGAGTGATATGGCATTAAGTACAGGAACAGCACGTACTACGGATAACAATTATGGCAATAAAATTGTAGAAATCCGTACCGATAAGAAGGATTCCGGAGTCTATACGCTGCGTTACCGCTTCCGGATTGATAGTACCGTAGATGCCAGCGTGGCTACGGTATATCATGCAGGACTTTATTTTGATATGAATGCCGATGGTAAATTTATCGAAAATGATACATATTCCGAACGGCAGAAGGACTGCATCATTTTTGATGCTTCCGGCAATGAAGTCAACCGGGATGCAGCTGGAGAATATCAGTTGAGCAGCGGACAGGAGTACTATCTTGAGAAAGACATTCCAGGTGACTATCGTGGTATGCTGACCTGGAAACTGGAACTGACTCAGACCACCAATGCCTATATCCGTACAGCAAAGACAGGTTATACGATTGTATCAAGACCAGCTGGTGATGATAGTGTACAGGTTGTTAAGGTGCTTCAGATTATGGGAAATAATAATGAATGGGGCGGTTACTTTAATCTTTCTACAGATGGTGACGTGCGGAATTTTATCAGCAATTTTGAAAATACAGAGGGAGTCCGGTTTGAAATTACAGCCATTCCAATGCGCGATTTCGATGGCAAATATACATCCTTTGAACAGCTGAAGGATTATCAGATGTTAATCTTTGGTTTCCAGGACAGTTATTCGGATATGACCAATGCTGACACACTGACAGCAGTAGATGATTATATTGTCAGCGGACGAAGTGTATTGTTTACCCATGATACCTCTTCCTTTGTCAATGTGGCAACCGAGCAGATGTACTGTCAGGATAATCCGGATGGCGATAATGGCTGGAACCCGGGCTGGCTTAGCAACCAGGGTAATGCAGGAGATTTTAACCAGGTGGAACGTCACTGGGGCTATATGGTAAACCAGAAATTCCGTGGTGTTCTTGGAATGGACCGTTATGGAATTACTTATAATGAGCGGACTTCCAAAGACCCGCAGGCGGCACAGCTTCGTTCCCTTCTATTAAAGGAAGGACAGCTTTTAGACATCAGTACTACTACAGATGCCTCTGGCAATGAGATAACAACCGGAACCATTGATACGGCACATGGTGGTGTAACGACACGGGAGAATCCGGATGGCAGCGGGGCACTGACTTCTGCAGTATTAGGAAGTGATAAAGATATTGCGTATGTACCGGGAACGAATCAGAAGCAGTCCTATGGACAGACACAGGGTTATACTTATGGAGCAATCAATTTCCATTATTATTATAATGCTCCGTGGCAGTGTACAACGGAAGCAAAGTATGCTTATAACCAGTACATGATGTGGCGTACACTTCCGTTACCAACACAAAGAAATGATGTTTCTCTTGGAAACCTGAAAAACAATGCCAGCATGTATGCAACCCAGGTAAATGATGGACAGATTACCCATTATCCATATGAGATTGGCAGTCAGATTACGATAGCTAATACCCATTACCAGTATTATCAGCTGAATATGGATGAGGATATGGATGGAGATGAAAACAGTGATATTGTAGTGTGGTACTGTCTGGGTGCATCCGGTGATGGTTCGGCGATTTATACCAGTTCCCCGAATGATGTGCGGAACAATTATTATATTTACAACATTGGAAATATTACCTATTCCGGTGTGGGACACAGTACAATAAGTAACGTGAATGAGAAGCAGTTATTCTTTAATACCATTGTTGCAGCGTACAAGACAAGAATCAAAGATCCGGTAGTAAAGCTTTTAGAGAATGGAAGCCGTACTTCAGCAGAAAAGGAAGCTGTTTATGTACATACTGATAATGCCATCGGAAATAAGGCACTGGAAAATGAAGTAAGTTTTTATTACACCGTAACAGATTCGAATCTCGTCACATCGGATAAGGAAATCAGTGTGGATTATTCCATGGTAGATAAGAATGGCAGCAGTATTGCAATTCCGGTACAGGCAGCAGAAAATCAGGTGTATATCACAACAGAAGCAGTAAACGGAGATACGGTTACGACAGATTCTGCCGGAAGACTGAGAGGCTTAAAGAGCGGGGAAGTGTATAAAGTCACAGTTCATAATCTGACGGATACAAAAGTACAGGAGGCAATTACCAATGGTAATATGCGGATTGCAGTTCATGCAGTCAGTACCTTTGACTATTATGGAGACAGCTATGGTCTGGGTGAAAATGCCCAGGGCATTCCACAGAGCAGTGCATCTATGAAAATATTAGGAACAACGCTGTTTGATTTGGATTAGAACAAAAGAAAAAAATTTTATTGGAAAAATGGAAACGAAATCGTATAAGACCGGAAAAGCAATTCGTAAAATCAAAAAAAGGTTGAAAAACTGGTAACGTTACCATATAATAAAACCATGAAGAACCAAGTAGGGTGAATGGTCGCGGCTGCATTGTCGAAAGACATACAGACGAGGAAAGTCCGGGCTTCGCAGGGCAGGATGCCGGATAACGTCCGGTGGAGGCAACTCCAAGGAAAGTGCAACAGAAATGTACCGCCAGGTAACTGGTAAGGGTGGAAAGGCAGTGTAAGAGACTACCGCATCTCTGGTAACAGAGATGGCTCTGTAAACCCCATTCGAAGCAAGACCAGATTTAAGCATTGACGTGGCCCGCCAGCTTAAGGTAGGTTGCTTGAGGCGGTTGGCAACAGCCGTCCTAGATAGATGACCATTTTCAACATAACCCGGCTTACAGCCCTGCTTGGTTTCTTACTATCAAATCTAATGTAATTCTAAAATGTTTCTTAAAAGACAATAACTCTGTTGACACAGAAAAGCAGGGGACTTAAGATGAATATCAGGGTATGGTGATATGTGAACATACATATCACCATATTTTTGCGTAAGCATCCGTAAGGAACTGCCGGTGGCAGGTGCGTAGATATAAAAAGAAGAGAGGTCTTATATTTGAAAGAGAAGTTAGCGAGATTTATGTCAGGAAGATATGGAGTAGATCAGTTATCAAGATTATATCTTGGAATTGCACTGATATTACTGGTAGTTTCAATTTTTAGTCACCTTGGTATATTTTATATAGCTGGAATTGTTCTTCTGGTGTATACTTATTATCGTATGTTTTCGAAGAACATTTCCAAGATGTATGCACAGAATCAGAAGTATTTGAATGCAAAATATCGTGCGGTGGTAAAAAAGGATGCATGGAAGAAACAGTGGCAGCAGCGTAAGATTTACCGGTTTTATCGTTGTCCGGGATGTAAACAGAAGGTTCGTGTTCCAAAAGGAAAAGGTAAAATCTGCATTACCTGTCCAAAATGCAGAATGGAATTCATAAAGAAAAGTTAAGCTGTAGCTATTTGGAGGAAGCAGTATGTTTGGATATGTAAATATCAATCGTAATGAATTATCAGATGAAAATAAAAAGATTTACCAGGGTTATTACTGCGGACTTTGTCAGAAACTAAAGGAGGTTTCCGGCCGTAAAGGCCAGATGCTTTTAAACTATGACATGACATTTCTGGTAGTGCTTCTGACCGGACTTTATGAGCTGGAGGATAAAAGCACAGATTTTGTATGTGCGCTGCATCCGACGAAAAAACGGACAGCCAGAATCAATGAGGCAACAGAATATGCTGCTGATATGAATATTATTCTTTCCTACCAGAATTTTGAAGATGACTGGAGAGACAATCGTTCTTATTCGAAAAAAGCATTTGCCAGAATGCTGGGAAAAGATTATAATCGCATCATGGCAAAATACCCAAGACAGGTAAAGGCAGTAGAAACCTATATCGAAGAACTGGGTAAGGCAGAGGATGCACAGGAATCCAATATTGATAAAATATCAGGACTGACAGGAACCATGCTGGGCGAAATTTTTGCATGGCGGGAAGATATATGGGCAGAAGAACTCAGATATTTTGGATTTTATTTAGGAAAGTTTGTTTATCTGATGGATGCCTATGAGGATTTTGAAACAGATAAGCGTAAAAATGCATACAATGTTTTCAGGGTACAGCGGAAAGAGGATATGCAGAATCTGGATACCTTTGTGAAGCTGTTGCTGACCAGTATGATGTCAGAGTGTGCCAAGTCCTTTGAACGTCTGCCAATTCTTATGCATGCAGACATTCTGCGGAATGTATTATATTCCGGAGTCTGGACGAAATATGAGTACAACAGACTGAAACGTGAGCGGAAGCAGCAGAGGCTTCTTGAAAAACAGAAAGCCGAAAAACAGAAGGCAGACAGGAAAAGTGCAACAAAGTGAAGTTAAGAATTAAGAAGGAGTAAGTAGTATGGACCCATACAAGGTGCTGGGCATAGCTCCGGGAGCAACAGATGAAGAAATCAAACGGGCATACCGGAATCTGAGCCGCAAATATCATCCGGATGCCAATGTAAATAATCCTGACCGTGCACAGGCAGAAGAAAAATTTAAAGAAGTACAGATGGCTTATGACCAGATTATGAAACAGAAACAGCAGGGTTACAGCTATGGAAGCGGTTACGGCGGCGGTGGCGCCTACGGTTATGGTGGTTTTGGCTATGGCAGAACCAATGGTGCATATGGAAACAGCGGTTATGGCAGCAGTGCTTCCGGTGAATCGGTAGAGATGCAGGCGGCTGCAAATTACATCCGGAATCGTTGTTTTAAAGAAGCGTTGCATGTGTTAGATGGCATTTCGGACAGAACGGCACGCTGGTATTATTACAGTGCAATTGCCAATGCCGGAAGCGGTAATAATGTAACGGCAAAGGAGCATGCCAGTCAGGCTGTCAATATGGAACCGAGTAATATGGAATATCGTCAGTTGCAGCAGCAGTTAGAGTTTGGTGGAACATGGTATCAGAGCAGAGGTGGCGAATATGAACGGCCATATTCCGGCAGCAGCGGCTGGTGCATGAGTATGCTGTTATTGAATCTTTTATGTAACTGTTGTTGTTTCAGACCATATTAGAAAACCATATTTTAGAAGTTCTTTTTTATTTGCAAGAATGAAAACTTCTGCTATACTGTAGGATGAAAAAAACAGAAATGGAGATTAGAAATGAGAATTTTAGCTGAAAATACATCATGTATTGTAATTGACTATCAGGAGAAGATTTTGCCGGCAATGTCAGGAAGAGAGGAACTTGTGGCAAATTCTGCTGCATTATTAAAGGGACTTAATTTATTGGAAATACCGATGGTATTGACCACACAGTATGCCAAGGGATTAGGAAATAATATTCCGGAGATTTGTGAAGCAATTGGAAGTGATGTGGCATATGACAAGACCACATTTTCTGCATATGAAACAGAAGCGGTATATGAAGCAATGGATAAAGAGCGTAAAAATGTCCTGATTTGTGGAATTGAAGCACATATCTGTGTACTTCAGACAGCCATTGATTTAAAGGCAGCAGGATATCAGCCGGTTATCGTAGCAGACTGTGTATCTTCAAGAAAAGAACTGGATAAGGAACTTGGTTTAAAGAGAGCAGAACAGGAAGGTATTCTGATTACATCTAAGGAAGCTATTTTATTTGAATTGACACGTAAGGCAGGCGGACCGGTATTTAAACAGATTTCTGCACTGATTAAATAAAGGAGACAGGATATGCTGCAAAGATTTTATCCCGATGAATATCTGGATTCTACCTATGTCATTGACTTTGATAAGCTTTATGAAGAGGGATACCGGGGCATTATTTTTGATATTGATAATACACTTGTTCCACACGGAGCACCGGCGGATGAGCGGGCAAAAAAGCTGTTTGCTCATTTAAAAGAGCTGGGTTATCATTGTATGCTGTTATCGAATAACAAGGAACCACGGGTGAAGATGTTCAATGATGCGGTAAATGTTTCCTATATTTACAAGGCAGGAAAACCGTCAACGAAAAATTATCTTAAGGCAATGGAAGAGATGGGAACCACCACGGAGAATACGTTATTTGTGGGAGACCAGATATTTACTGATGTGTATGGGGCAAACCGCGCAGGAATCCGTACGATTCTGGTAAAACCGATACATCCGAAAGAGGAAATACAGATTGTTTTAAAACGATATCTGGAGAAAATTGTATTATTTTTTTATACAAGGAAGAGAAAGAAGGAAGAAAAATTATGAAAATCGGAATTGGAAATGACCACAGTGCAGTCGAAATGAAATTCGCAATTAAAAAGTATTTAGAGGAAATGGGACATGAAGTTGTAAATTACGGAACAGATTCTACCGAGAGCTGTGACTATCCGGAGTATGGTGAAAAAGTAGGACGTGCAGTTGCAGCCGGGGAAGTAGACTGTGGCGTATTAATCTGTGGTACCGGGGTTGGAATCTCTTTGGCTGCTAATAAGGTAAAAGGTGTCCGTGCAGCAGTATGTTCTGATGTAACAACTGCGCATCTGGTAAAAGAACATAACAATGCCAATATCATCGCATTTGGAGCAAGAATTGTTGGAATCGAGAAGGCAAAAGATATTGTAAAAGCATACCTGAATGCAGAATTTCAGGGTGGCAGACATGAAAAACGTATTGCCATGATTCACGAAATTGAATCAAGATAGGGTAAAGTCACAAAAAAAGGTTGAAAAATGGCTTGTTTTATTATAGAATAGAACGAGTGAGTGACAAGTTTGGAATGAGAATTTTTTCCAATACCCGTAAGAACCTGCCGATGGCAGCGTCTTATGGTGCTTAGCAACGAAAATTAGGAGGAATATCGATGATTTCAGCAGGAGATTTCAGAAACGGAATTACAATCGAATTAGAAGGAAATATTTATCAGATTATTGAATTCCAGCACGTTAAACCTGGAAAGGGTGCTGCATTTGTCAGAACCAAATTAAAGAATATCAAGAGTGGCGGTGTAGTTGAGAAAACTTTCCGTCCAACAGAGAAATGCCCACAGGCACGTATCGACCGTAAAGATATGCAGTATTTATATTCTGACGGAGATTTGTATTACTTCATGGATGTTGAAAACTATGAGCAGATTGCTTTAGATAAGACAACCATCGGTGATACCTTAAAATTTGTAAAAGAGAACGAAATGTGTAAAATCTGTTCTCACAATGGCAACGTATTTGCTGTTGAACCACCATTGTTTGTTGAACTTCAGATTACAGAGACAGAACCTGGATTCAAGGGTGATACTGCAACAGGTGCAACAAAACCTGCAACTGTTGAGACTGGTGCAACTGTAATGGTTCCATTATTCGTAGAGCAGGATGATGTCATTAAAATCGATACAAGAACTGGTGAGTATTTATCCAGAGTATAATTTCATGCGAAATATGTGGGAGTTTCAAAACAGTTGTTTTGAAACTCCTTTTTCTGTTGCCGGGTATTAGGAAAGAACTGTCAGTGGCAGTACCAGCAGGTTATGGCAATGAGAATGGAAAGTTGAGGAAACAGGCTATGCAGGAAGAAAGCAGAAAAGAGAAAAATTTCATAAAAAGGATTTATTATGCAGAAGCACCAAAATGGCTGAAATATGCGATATTATTCGGATATCCGGTTCTGCTTTTTTATATTACTGCATTTATGACATATAATCCTTTTGTAAGAACCAGATGGAGAGCACAAATTCTAAATCTCATTTTATTTGAGGCTTTTGTGTGGCTGCTACTGGCAATTACCGGAAGTGCAGTGATTGCACTTCGTACGGAAACAATTCTTGGAATTGCATTGAGCATTGCGAATTATTATGTCATTTCCTTCCGTGGTTCTCCGGTGGTGCCATGGGATTTGCTGTCTCTTGGAACGGCAGCCAGTGTTGCCGGAGGCTATGATTATACTTTGCCGTCCCGTCAGATTGCGTTGATTCTTCTGATGTTCTTTCTGGCATTTACGGAGCGTTATGCAAAAATTCATATTTCACGGAAAAAGATATTGCTCCGCGCAGGTAGTGCTGTGATTTCTGTTGCCTGTATGGCAGGAATTGGCTGGATGGTACAGGATGATGCAATGGTAAGTGAATTACAGCTTTATCCGTTCCTTTTTACGCCTACAGTCATGTATGAACGAAATGGCTTTGCAGTGACGTTTCTTATGGATATGCAGTATCTTAAGGTGGAGAAGCCGGAAGGATATTCTGTTGAAAAGGCAAAGGAATTATTAGAAAATGAGGATGGTCTTGACTGGACGGCATCCGACCAGAGAAATAATGTTGGAAAGGAATTCGCGAATCAGAAAGAAACAACAGACCAGCTTCCGAATGTTATTGTCATCATGGATGAAGCCTTTTCCGATTTGGGGGTTCTGTCCGATGAGGCACTTCCGGTAAATGAAGACTATATGCCGTTTATTCACAGCCTGCAACAGGGGGCAGAAAATACCCAGACCGGATATTTGAATGTATCGGTGAAGGGTGGAAATACAGCAAATACGGAATTTGAATTTTTAACGGGAGATACCATGGCATTTCTTCCGGCTGGTAGTATTCCGTATCAGCAGTATATTACAAAGGACACACCAAGCATGGCATCTTATCTAAAGAGCTTGGGTTATGAGACCTATGCCATGCATCCATATTATGCGTCCGGCTGGAACCGGGATAAGATATATCCGCTGCTGGGATTTGACAGCTTTTATTCTTCTGCAGATTTCTATGGTTCCACTTATGTGAGGGGCTATATCGATGATTCATCCTGTGTGGATAAGATTATTGAGACATATGAAAAAAAAGATGCAAGAACGCCGGCATTTATCTTTAATGTAACCATGCAGAATCACAGCCCATATACCGATGGCTATCAGAATCTTCAGGGAAATATTACAGTAGATGGAACGGTATCTGCCCAGTTATCGGAATATCTGACCCTGGTAAAATTATCGGATGCAGCATTGGAAAAGCTGATTGATTATTTTGAGACACAGGACGAACCTACGGTTATCGTATTCTTTGGTGACCACCAGCCGACAGATGCGGTGGTGGAGCCAATCTGGAATTTAGAAGGCAAATCATCCTCTGATTTAACAGAAAAAGAAAATCAGCTTCGTTATAAGGTGCCTTATGTTATCTGGGCAAATTATGATATTGATGAGGCGGTAAATCAGGAGAGCAGTGCCAACTATCTGGGGGCACAGATGATGGAAGCAGCAGGAGTTCCGTTGTCGGATTATCAGAATTATTTACTGGAACAGAAGAAGGAGATGCCATTGATTTCCACGCAGCATACGGAAGCAGAAGGCAGTGATGCATGGCTTAATTATCAGACGCTGCAGTATTATCTTTTATTTGACTGGGATGGAGAAAAATAGAAATGAAGGAAAGATTACTTCGAATCAAAAACAATAAGAAGATGCCGTTAATACTGGCTTTTTGCATTCCGTTTTTTCTTGCACTGGGAGTCTGCATCGGCCATGAGATTTATCCTTTTGGCAATCAGTGTTTTCTGCATATTGATATGTATCACCAGTATGCACCGTTTTTTACGGAATTCATGAATAAGTTAAAGAGCGGAAGCGGGTTATTATATACATGGAATCTGGGGCTTGGTACAGATTTTGTATCCCTGATGGCATATTATCTATCCAGTCCTTTTAACTGGCTGTTATTATTATGTCCGTCTAATCTGGTAATCGAATTTATGACGGTATTGATTCTAATTAAGACTGGACTTAGCGGACTTACTTTTGCATTTTACTTAAACCGGCATTATAAAGATAATGGATATCGCATTGCTTTATTTGCGGTATTCTATGCGTTGTCCGGGTTTATGTGTGCTTATAACTGGGATATTATGTGGCTGGATACGGTGGTGTTATTGCCGCTTATTTTGCTGGGTCTGGAAAGACTGGTAGAAGGAAAGAAGATGACGCTTTATGTGGTAACACTGGCGGTTTCGATTCTTTCAAACTACTATATTTCCATTATGGTCTGCATCTATCTGGTGCTTTATTTTGTGATTCTGATATTAGAGCAGAAAAGCGGGATAGGAAAAGCAATTCTTAAATTTGCGGCCGGCTCCATCCTGGCAGGCGGTATGGGAGCAGTACTGATTCTGCCGGAGATAGTGGCATTAAGCGGAAGTGGTTCCGGTGGAATCTCTTTTCCGGAAAAAATGGAGTGGTATTTTGGCCTGCTGGATGAAGCAGCAAGGTTCTGCATTGGTGTCGAGCCGTCTTCTACGGTAGGACATATGCCAAATCTTTACTGCGGAGCGGCAATTTTATTATTATTATTCCTTTATCTTTTGAATCGCAGGATCCGAATTGGTGCAAAGATTCCAAGACTCTTACTGGTGGCATTTTTCTTTGTGAGCTTTGCAAATAATAAACTGGATTTTATCTGGCATGGCTTTCATTTTCCGGATGGACTTCCGGCAAGACAGACCTTTTTATTTGCATTTTTACTGTTGACCTTAGGTTATGAAGCAGTGCGGGAAGAAAGAGGCAATAGCATTTTTAAAATCCTATTTGCATTCCTGTTAGCGGAGCTGGTATTGGTTTTATGTTTCCGGTTTACAGATTTAGAGCAGGTGACACCGGAGCAGATGCTTTTAACAGGACTTTTGATTTTAGGTTATGCACTTCTGCTGTTATTCTATCGGCGGAAGGATAAGACGATGCGGACTATCGTATCGATATTTGCGGTGATTCTGGTATGTGCCGAGGCAGGCGTAAATCTTGACACGACCAGTATTTCTACTACCAGCCGGACGCTGTATACCCAGCATTTAGAGGATTATAAAACACTGGCGGAGACAGCAGGAGCAGAGGATGACGGTTTCTTCCGTATGGATAAGTTTAACCGGATGACGAAGAATGAGTCGGCACTTTCAAACTATGCATCCGCATCTGTTTTTTCTTCTCTTATAAATAAAGATGTGGCAGATTTCTACCGGGAGATGGGAATGGAAGGCGGTAAGAATTATTACTGCTATAATGGTGCAACGATGCTTACTTCCTCGCTGCTTTCGGTAAAATATATCCTGACGGACAGTGCAGAAGAGGAAAGTCCGTATCGAAGTCTGATATCAGAACAGAATGGCATATACTTATATGAAAATACTTATACACTGCCACTTGGTTTTATGGTAGATAGTGATTTGACGGAAAAGTGGGATTTTACCCTTGGAACACCGATAATGGCACAGAATGAACTCGCCTATGCCCTTGGTGCAACGGAGAATCTTTTAGAGCCGGTGGATGCAGAATTACATGATGGCAAAACCGTGATTCAGGTAACGGAAACCGGCTATTATTATGGTTATTATACGATGAAGGATGCCAAAACCATTACCGCAACCACTGGAAACCGCACGCGGACATTTTCTAAATGTGACCATGTCTATTTACTGGATTTGGGCTATTGTGAGGCTGGGGAAGATATTGCGCTGACTTCTGCCGATACGGATCAGATACTGGTGCAGGGCTACCGGTTAAATGATGCAGCATTTCAGGCAGCATATCATACATTATCCCAGCAGACCATGGAGTTAAAATCCTACAGTGACAGCAGAATCGAAGGCAGCATCAACGTAAAAAAAGCCGGAACTCTTTTGCTGTCCGTGCCGGATGATGAAGGCTGGCATGTCTTTGTGGATGGGGAAGAAGTGGATTATGAGCATTTCTGCGATGCGTTTATCAGCATTCCATTAAAAGAAGGCAGCCATGATATTATATTAAAATATACAACACCGAATCTGAAACTGGGAGCATTGCTTTCCGGTGGAGCATTGTTCTTATTCCTTTGCATTACCTGGATACCGGTTGTTGTGAGAAAACGAGGAGAGAGGGCATGAAGAAAAAAATAACATTTCTGATATTTGTGGTACTGGCGGTACTTTGTGTTGTTTATTCGGGGATGGTACTGGCAACGGGTTCCGGAACATCATTTTTTCTGGTGTGGATCGGACTTGCGGTACTTTTCTTCCTGTTTGGGTATTCTGTCTGGAAATCTTTCTGGAAGAAAGTTCCCCGGCTGGTTAAGGGAATCTGTATTGTTGTCGTTGCAGCGGGATTTACAGCATTTTTTATCGTAGAAGGCTGCATCATAAGTCAGATGCATGAAAAAGGCGAAGCGGGACTTGACTATATTATTGTGCTGGGGGCACAGGTGAGGGAAAGCGGACCAAGTGCTGCGTTAAAATACCGGCTGGATGAGGCAGTGGAATATTTAGAGGATAATCCAAAGACAATCTGTATCGTATCCGGCGGACAGGGTGCAAATGAACCATATTCCGAAGCCGAAGGAATGGCACAGTATTTAAAAGAACAGGGGATTGATGCGTCCCGGATTCTCTTAGAGGATAAGTCCTTAAATACAGAGCAGAATATGGAGTACAGCAAGGCACTGATAAAAGATGGGGCATCCGTTGGAATTATCACCAATGATTTTCATCTGTTCCGGGCAAAGCAGATTGCACGAAAATACGGACTGGACAATGTCTGTGGAATAGCAGCAAAGTCTACACCGGTTTATCTTCCAAATAATATGCTGCGGGAATTTTTAGCAGAGATAAAATTTTTGCTGTAATTATGCGGATGAATGGAAAAGTCAAAGACTGACCGGAGACTTTAATGTGTGCCAAGGCACATTCTTTGTTCTAAATGGGCTTGTATCGGGTGGAAGAATAGAATAGTATAAAAAGTAACAGGAGTTTTATGGAGAAAGGGTTTATATAGCTATGGAGATTAAATGCGAATACTGTGGCTCCATCATTAAGGAAACAGATGAGAAATGTCCTTACTGTGGAGCCACCAATCAGGCAGTAAAGCGTACTGCAGACCATACGCCAAAGACTATTGAAGAATTGCAGCAGTGGTATCAGGCGCGGAATCTGCCACCGTATGAAGTGACGAGATTCTTTATCGGAATCAATTACACACAGCCCAAAGCCTTTGGTATTTACCGGGAAGGTCAGAATGTCATTGTCTATAAGAACAAGGCAAACGGCGAGCGGGCGATCCGCTATCAGGGAACGGATGAAGCCTATGCGGTAAATGAGCTGTATCTTAAGTTAAAAGAGGAAATCTTAAACCAGAAGGAACATAATCGGGCTGGAAATGTAAGAAGCAGTTATGGAAATAACAGAAAGCCAATGTCAACAGGAAAGGTAATAGGAAGAACCTTTGCCGGGATTGGAGCATTCTTTCTTTTCTTCTTTGGTTCCTTTGTACTCTTTGTGTTAGATACATTATACCGGGGAATTGGAACAGCACTTTTTATTGCACTGATTGCCGCAGCACCGGTGGCAGTGATATTAGACCTTATTGTTTGTGGGTTAAGGGAAAAAAGTACGGTATTTGAAAAGATATATCAGGGATTTGCCGGAAAGAAATTCTTAACCTGTGCCGTTTGTTTCCTGATGTGCTTTTTAATCGTTCTGATTCCGATACATAATTACAAGAAGGCAAGTTATTACCAATACCAAAATACGGTTTACGTTCACAGCCACAATAACTGGTTCGAGTATGATGGTTATGACTATGATAAGATAGACAGCGATGAGGTACCGGATGATATTTTAAATAACCGTTCTGATTATGAAATGACTTATCAGAATGGCTATGACTGGGATAACAGCATTACCAATTTTGAAGACAGCAGATATTATGAAGAGCATTATGGCTCAGACAGCTCGGACAGCAGTTCAGACAGTGGATATGACTGGGATTCCAATGACAGCTGGGATTCTAATTCATCTGACTGGGATAGCGACTGGTAAATATTAATATATCATTTAGAAATTTATTTTTCTGTTAAGAATAATCTAAGAAATGAAATAGAATATCTTTAAGAACACTCCTTTTTCGTGTGCTTTACTAAAAGTAAAGAATGAAAAAGGGGTGTTTTTTATGATGCAGTCAGAAAAGGAAGGACAACGAAATTTACAACAATCAGGAGCAGCAGGACAGCGGAATACACAACATGCAACGAACATAAAAAAGCGGAGCATGCGCCGGAAAAAAGCAAGAAGAATGCGAAGAATCAAAAGAATATTTGTGGCAGCAGTAATTCTGCTGGTAGTTTTTGCCGCGGGCAGAACATCATTTGTGCAAGGCTTCTTAAATCACTGGAATGTAAAATCAGAGGCAACACTTACGGCAGAGGGGTATCCGGAAAGCCTGGTACAACTTTACGAGAAAAATGAAGAAGCAAGACAGTTTGTGCTTGATTATAAGAAGAATGGAAACAACGAGCAGCCGATTGATATTTCATCGGATGTAACAGATGGTAAAATACCGCTTTTCCTTCAGTGGGACGAGCGTTGGGGCTATAGAACCTATGGAGATAATTTCCTTGCAATTACAGGATGTGGTCCGACGGCATTGTCCATGGTTTATGTGGGACTGACCGGAGATACTTCCATGAATCCTTATGCCGTTGCCCAGATGGCACAGGAGGATGGCTTCTATGTCAATGGAAGCGGATCTTCCTGGAGTATGATGACGGAACTTGCCACAAAGCTTGGCTTATCTGCACAGGAGCTGAGTCTCAGCGAAGACAGTATCCGGCAGGAATTATCCCAGGGACATCCGATTATCTGTATCATGGGACCGGGAGATTTTACCACATCCGGACATTTTGTTGTTTTAACAGGAGTAGATTCCGATGGAAAAATAACAGTGAATGATTCCAACAGTAAAAAGAACAGTAATAAGGCATGGAAGATAGACGACCTTATGAGCCAGATCCGGGATTTGTGGGTGTATCAGTAGAAGTGGCATTCTTTACGAAAATCTGCTATAATTCTTGATAAAATGATTTGAAAGGCGAGTGGGAAAGAGATAGACAGTGGTTCTTCCGACAGTGATGTTGAAATATCTGGCTTATTCTCCGAAGTGAGGATGCCTGATAAGGACTGTTAGAGGCACTTAAAATTTCGGATGGAGTCCGGCAACGCTGGCACATGGAAGTGCCAGCGAGGTGCATATGAACATGGATGTGAATTTGCACCGGTTGCCAGAAGAAAATAAAAATGAAATCGAAATTCTTAGTGCCTCTTGCAGTTCTTATGGAGCATCCGGGTTCGGAGAATAAGCCAGATATTACATCGCACGAATTCCGGAAGAAAACCGGCATCACATTTCCCACTCCTTTACAAATATTTTAACAAGAAGGGAGCTATAGAACATGGAAACATGGTATTACGAAGTCGTATCCATCGATGGAGACTATGCAAATTTAAAGAGGACAGACATTGCTTCAGATGATTTGAAACTTGTGGCAAGAGCACTTCTTCCGGCAGAAATTATGGAGGAAAGCAAGTTAAAATACGAACTAATGCAGTATGAGATTATAGAATAACGGATAAAGGCGTTAGGGAAGATGAAAATCGAAGCGGCAAGGCGGGAGGTTTAGCAAAAATTATGAAAAAGGAAAAGGTTATTGGAATTGGGGTACTGCTTGGAATTGTTATTCTGGCAGTGATTGTAGTTGTAGTGGTAGGAAATCAGAGAAAAAATAAAACGAAGACTGAGACAGAAAATAAAACGGAAACAGAGACGCAGATGGAATCAGACTCAGAATCAGAATCGGAAACAGAAACTGCACTTGCGGATAAAGAGTCTTTGGACGCAGACGAGCTGGTAGAAGAGAACTTTCGTCAGGCTGGAATTACAGAATATGAAAAAATAGATATGGAAGATTATGAGAGCCAGGCAGGAATCGATTTATCAGAATATGTATCTTATCGGTTTTATTATGATAGCGATGGATTGAAAATTGAAGGATATTTCAGTGCACCAAAAGATTTACTGGATGGGAAAAAGACTTCCTGTCTTATTTATAATCATGGTGGAAATCAGGATTACGGAGCATTGGAAAATATAGAAATCTGCTTTTATGCCTATCAGCTTCATACCATTTGCATTGCATCAAACTACAGGGGATGTGGAAGCAGTGAAGGAGAAGACCAGTTTGGCGGAGCGGATGTGGATGATGTTATCCGGCTTTTAGACTTGTGTGAACAATTTTCCTATATTGATGAGGATGCCATAAATATGATGGGTATTTCCAGAGGCGGAATGATGACTTATGAAGTGTTAAGAAGGGATGAGCGGGTGCATAAGGCAGTTGTCGTATCTGGCCTTTCCGATTGCTTTATGTCATATGAGGAAAGAAGTGATATGCAGACCATATTCGATTCTTTGGTAGGCGGTTCCCCGGAAGAGATGCCGGAGGAATATGAGAAACGTTCTGCAACCTATTGGGCTGAAGAAATTAATACACCGCTGCTTATCATTCATGCTACCGGAGATGAAAAAGTATCCGTTGCACAGGCAGATAAATTAACAGAAGCATTAGAGCAGGCAGGAAAGACCTACGAATATATTACCTTTGATGGAAATTCCCATGGAGAAATCCGACCAGAGGATGGTGAGAAGATAAAGGCGTTTCTGGAAGGGCAGGAGCAGGAAGAAGATAGTGAAAAGAATAATGTAAAATAGTGAAAAAATAGTGTAATATTTCCTTCGCATGGTACTGTTGTATTCAAATAAGGTTTGTGAATTGCCGGAGAGCTCAAACAGCGAAAAATTGGAAGGAAGCCTTTCGTATCTAAAAAGTAGAGAAAAAGAATTGCTCTTGCTGCTCATGAAGAACTACAAAAGAGAGTTCACGCCTATTGAAGTCAGCAAAGAACTTAAGGTTACCAATAAGACGGTAACAAACTATGCAAAATGGGATGATTGATTTATATGTGAGAGGTAATAATTCTGTAGCTTATTCAGAAATATATTCATCGTTTGCATCAGAAAAAAATAGTTATATTTCTGATTTGTTGTTGCTGGTTATCAATAATGACAGCTCTAAGGTACGAAAACATGGAGAAACATATGAAGTTGCAGGTGTTCGATTTACAGCAGACCAGATTCCTAAAATAGATACAAATAAGTTATTAGAAATAAAAGCTTGTAACAATATAATTGATTTCGGACAGAATCATTACTTCAAATATGTTTCTTCAGACAGAAAAGAGCATGCATTATTTACAAATGACAAGGGTGTTGGGGTTCCCTACTCGGAACATATGCGGGGAGCAGAGCATGATGCAGTTGCTCAGAGATATGTTCATTTTTGGCGGTATATGATGAACGATGATCCTGTATATGTAGGATTGACTTATTCTAATGATGATATTGATGAATTTATGAAACATGCAGGCATAGAAAATGGCTTCTTTACTGTTAGAATGGGGAATCGGGAAGCAACACAATATTATACCAAAAGCGAAAACCATACTTTGGATATTCCATAAGGAGAAGATTTGTGGTGTTTGGAATCCCCGTCAAATTATAGATTTTTGGAAAAAATTGATTAATCTCTGAGAGTCTATTTATATATGTTGTAGTTATCAAGCAAAGGGATACTTATATCGTGTTACAGGACATGGTGTAGGTATCCTTTTTGCATATTATCTATAATCATTACATAAAAAAGTGCAAATGCACAAAAAATAGTAATGGCTATTGAAGTGAAAATAATTTAGTGGTAAAATAACATTACCAAAATTCGTGCAATGCACAAAAATAAGGAGTGACACTATGGAGATTAAGAGAGATTCATACCTTGAACAGTTAAAGATAAGAAAAGATAACGGAATGATTAAGATTATCACAGGAATCAGGAGATGCGGCAAATCATTCCTGTTATTTGTGTTGTTTAAGAAGTATTTACTGGGGAGTGGCATAGATAATGACCACATCATTGAGATTGCTTTAGATGGCATTGAAAATGAGGAACTGAGAGATCCAAAGAAGTGTTATCAGCATATTAAAGAGCGGGTGGAAGATGACCGGAAGTATTATCTGCTCTTGGACGAAGTACAGTTTATGCCACGATTTGAGGAAGTGCTGAACAGTTTGCTTCGTATCAGTAACATTGATGTGTATGTAACCGGCAGTAATTCTAAATTTTTATCTAGTGACATTGTAACTGAATTTAGAGGCAGAGGAGATGAAATAAGAATTTATCCATTGTCTTTTGCAGAGTTCTATGCGGCTTATGATGGAGATTATGATGATGCTTGGGAAGAATATATGATATACGGTGGTTTACCACAAGTGGCACAATTTACTGTAGAACGCCAGAAGGCTGAGTATCTTAAAAATATTTTTACCAATGTTTATATCAAGGATGTGGTAGAGCGAAATAAAATTCAAAATGTTGATGAGATTGGAACTTTGGTGGACATTCTTGCTTCTGCCATAGGAGCACCTACCAATCCAACAAAAATATCAAATACTTTCAAAAGTGAGAGAGGTATCAATTACAGTAATAAAACTATATCCAATCATATTGATTATTTGGCAGAGGCATTTTTGATTTCTAAAGCGGACCGGTATGATATTAAGGGGAGAAAATATGTAGGAGCCAATCTGAAATACTATTTTTCGGATATAGGACTTAGAAATGCCAGACTAAACTTCAGACAGCAGGAGCCGACTCATATTATGGAAAACATTGTTTATAATGAGTTGCTTGTGCGTGGCTACAATGTAGATGTTGGTATTGTGGATGTATTTGCAAAGAATAGTGACGGAAAGAGAGTTCATAAGCAGCTAGAGGTTGATTTTGTAGTAAACCAGGGCAGTCAGAGATATTACATTCAGGTGGCTTATGACATGACTTCTGAGGAAAAGCAAACACAGGAACTTAATTCACTCCGAAATATTCCGGATTCATTTAAGAAGATTGTTATAGTAAATGGAACAAAAAAGCCTTGGAGAAATGAGGAAGGCTTTGTGATCATGGGCATGAAATATTTTCTGCTCAATGAGGATAGTTTGGAGTTTTAGTATGGAAGGAGATGATAAGTGTTCTTTGGTGATAGATCCGAAATAAATAATAGTAAGTACTTTGAGATTTTGGATAAGGAAATAATGAGAAAGGTAAGTGGAGGTTACAATTTAGGCATGGCTTACGTTGAAAATTGCATATATGGTGGAACATGGGATGAGTATAAAACGAGAGAAAAATAATTTGACTTTTTCCGAAAAGAAAAATATAATGACTTCTGAACGAGTAGCAAAATTGCGTAAATCCAGTTTTGCTGCTTGTTTTTGTAATTTTATAATGCAATGAAAAAGTGTGTAGCTTATCAGCGTAAGTCCAACTTATAAGATAGGTGCGCACTTTTTATATTGCCAAATATCCGTAAGAAGCTGCCAGTGGCAGCTTCTGCAGGTGGAAAAAGGAGGATTAAGTTAAGATGGCAGAAAGTAACAAGATGAAGGAAATGCCGGTAAATAAGCTCATGGTGCAGATGGGAATACCGATGATTTTATCTATGGCATTGCAGGCGGTTTATAACATTGTAGACAGTGCCTTTGTAGGAAACATGAAATCAGGAAGTGAGGCAGCACTTAATGCACTTACACTGGTGTTTCCGGTTCAGATGCTTATGGTAGCAGTGGGAATCGGAACAGGTGTGGGAACCAATGCACTTCTCGCGAGAACACTGGGAGAGGGAAAAAGTAAAAAAGCTGCAAAAGTTGCAGGAAACAGTTTATTTCTTGGAGTGATTATTTATGCAGTATGTCTGCTGTTTGGAATGTTTGGAGTAAAAGCATACATCTCATCCCAGACCGTTGATGCGGAAGTCATTGCAATGGGGACAAGCTACTTAAGAATATGCTGTGTGATTTCATTTGGAATTATTTCCTTCTCGCTATTTGAGAAAATGTTACAGGCAACCGGGCGTTCCATTTATTCAACAATTGGTCAGGTTGTGGGAGCAGTGGTAAATATTATTCTTGACCCAATTATGATTTATGGCATCGGACCGGTTCCTGAAATGGGAGTAAAGGGCGCAGCCTATGCAACCGTAATCGGACAGGTGGTATCAGCAGCATTGTTATTTATTTTCCATGTAAAATTAAATAAGGAATTTGAGCATGGTGTAAAGTTTATGAAACCAGAGGGCAGAATTATCAGGGAAATCTATGCAATCGGACTTCCGGCAATTATTGGACAGGCGCTTATGTCTATTATGGTTTATGTGATAAATCTGATTTTAAAATTCAGTCCTTCGGCTCAGACCGCATATGGATTGTTCTATAAAGTACAGCAGTTTGTACTCTTCCTTGCCTTTGGACTTAGAGATGCAATCACGCCGATTATTGCATTTGCCTATGGAATGCATAGCAAGAAGAGGATTCAGGATGGAATCAGATATGGCTTAATCTATACGATTGTGCTTATGATTGTGGGTGTGGCGATTACAGAAATTTTCCCTGGGGCTTTTGCAACATTATTTAATGCAGGACAGTCAAGGGAATATTTTATCGGAGCCATGAGAATTATTTCTATCAGCTTTATTTTCGCCGGAATCAATGTAGCATATCAGGGAATTTATCAGGCATTGGACGGCGGTTTGGAGTCGCTTGTGATTTCACTGCTCAGACAGCTTGTCATCATATTACCGCTGGCAGGTGTTTTCTCCAGTTTAGTCAGAAATGGACAGATGGACGTTTCCTTAATCTGGTGGGCATTCCCGATAACAGAGATTGCTGCATGCCTTGTGGGATATGTATTTTTAAAGAGAATCCGGAAGAATAAAGTGGAAAGTTTAAGTTAAGGAGGAGTCAGCTATGGCAAAAAGAATCATTACAATCAGCAGAGAGTTTGGAAGCGGCGGACGGTTTATGGGGAAAGAAGTGGCAAAAAACTTGGTACTGTATTTTTGCAGTACCTTTTCTTTTTCTGGAAAGTGAAGTATGATACAGAGGAAGAGTAGCTGCTTGACGACAGAAGAATTGGGTAACATAAGAAAAATGTGGAGGTAAATAAAAGGCATGCTGAATGTGAAAAATGCTGAAATAGCAGATTTAGAGCAAATTATGAAAATTTACAGATATGCACAGGATTATATGATAAAGTCCGGAAATCCGACTCAATGGGGACATTTTTACCCGGATGCAGATCTGATAAAATCTGATATTGATAAAAATGCATGTAAGGTAATATATGACAAGAATGGAATCCACGGGGTATTTGCATTGTTTGATGGTACAGAACCTACTTATAAGCATATTGAGGGCGGTAACTGGCTGAATGAAGAACCATATCTGACGATTCACAGGCTTGCCGGAGATGGTCAGGTACATGGCTTGTTTCCGTGTGCTTTAAACTATTGTAAAAAGATTTCTTTAAATATCAGGGTAGATACTCATGCGGATAATAAAACTATGCAAAGGCTGATTGAAAAGAATGGTTTTATAAAATGCGGTACGATATATGTAAAAAATGGAACAGCAAGAATAGCATATCAAAGGACTGATTTTCGGGCAGCAAGATTTGCAAGCATATCACTTAATACCACTAGGTCTGCGGCAAGAAGCGTAAGCTCATCGGTCGACAGGCATTCGGACAACTGGCAGGAAATTGTGGAGAGGTAAAAAAGATTTGTACAGTTTGACATAGTGGTTGTCCATAAGATATTTAGCGTTAACGGATCGTCCCTTTACAAACAGAATAAAAAAGCATATAATTCTTTTATAAAATATTTAATAAAAGAGGACAAAAAAACGGAAAATAAAGATAAAAGAAATATAGCAAGAAAAAAAATCATCAATTATGTGCTGAATCATCCGGTTATGTCCAAAGCGGAGCTCGCGAAAGAATTAAATCTGAGTATGCCGACTGTGTTAGCAAACGTAAATGACCTGTTGGAGAAAAGACTGTTAGAAGAAGTGGGCGAGTATGCGTCGACAGGCGGACGAAAGGCAAAAAGTATAGGAATTAATAAGTCATATTGTCATGCAATGGGGCTTTTGATCACTGCGAATCATATCGAAATGGTACTGGTAAATCTTGGAGATGAGATCGTAAAAAAAGACCGCATCCGTTTAAAATTTACGGCAGAATTATCCTACTGTACAGAGGTGGCACAAAAGGTTGAAACTTTTCTGGCAGACGAGCCTGCGAAGGAGACACTGCTTGGAATTGGTATTGCGATCCCGGGAATTATCGATCAGAAAGAACGGATTGTTTTAAAATCCCACGCGTTAGGGATAGAGAACTATAGTCTCCGCTTTTTAGAGCAGGCTGTGGGAATGCCGGTGTATTTTGAAAATGATGCCAATGCAGCCATGCTTGCAGAAAAAAAGCAGAAGTATCCCAATGCGATATATCTGTCTTTGAATCATACATTAGGCGGTGCTTTCTGCATAGATGGAAAGTTGTATCGCGGACAAAACCAGAAAGCAGGAGAGTTTGGTCATATGATACTTGTTCCCGGTGGAAAAAAATGTTATTGTGGTAAATCAGGATGCGCGGATGCATATTGTGCTGCAAGTGTACTGACGGAAGATAACAGGCAGTCGCTGGATGCATTTATGGAAAATCTTGAAAGTGGAGATAAAAAGGTTTTACAGATATGGAATGAGTATCTGGATCATCTTGCTGTTTTGATATCAAATCTACGGATGGCATATGATATGGATATCATACTGGGGGGCGATGTCGGAGGTGTACTCTCAGATTATATGATACCTTTGGGAGAAAAAGTGATGGCATATAATGGTTTTGAACATGATGTTTCATACCTGAAGAACTGTTCGTACAGGAAAGAAGCGTCGGCTGTTGGAGCTGCGAAATATTTTTTTGCGGAACATATGATGGAAATATAAATTATTATAGTGTGAAAACAGAGTGAAGTGTGAGCAAAAAAACGGAAAGGAAACGATAAGTGAGGTTTTCTTTCCGTTTTTTTGTGCGTTGATTAGAAAATATATACAAAAAGCATATCTGCAAATTGTGCAATGCGTAAAATTGAGAGAAATATATTGACAAAATATGTTTAAAGGATGATAATGTAATTACTTTAATAAAACATTTAATAAAACATAAAATAAAACAATATAAAAAAGGAGGAAGCAATTATGTTACAGCAGGTAATGACAAATCCAGGAGAAATTATTTTCAGAGAGGTTCCGGTTCCGGAGGTAAAGGAAAATCAGGTTTTGGTAAAGATTATGAATATTGGTGTCTGTGGATCAGATATTCATGTTTATCATGGAAAACATCCGTTTACAAAATATCCGGTAACACAGGGACATGAGGTTTCCGGTGAGATCACAGAACTTGGAAAAAATGTCACAGAGTTTCATGTGGGACAGAAGGTGACGATAGAGCCACAGGTATATTGTGGACACTGCTATCCATGCCGTCATGGAAAGTATAATCTCTGTGAGGAATTAAAAGTAATGGGATTTCAAACGACAGGAACAGCATCTGAGTATTTTGCAGTGGATGCATCTAAAGTAACACCTATTCCAGAAGATATGTCCTATGAAGAAGGAGCTATGATCGAACCTCTTGCTGTGGCAGTTCATGGTGTAAAACAGATGGGTGATGTGGCTGGCATGAATATTGCAGTCCTTGGAGCGGGACCGATCGGAAATCTTGTAGCACAGGCAGCAAAAGGAATGGGGGCAGCGAAAGTGATGATCACAGATATCAGTGATCTTAGACTGGCAAAGGCAAAAGAATGTGGAATTGATGTGTGTGTGAATACCAAAGATAAAGACTTTGGTGAGGCAATGATCGAAGCATTTGGACCGGATAAGGCGGATGTAATCTACGACTGTGCCGGAAACAATATCACAATGGGACAGGCAATTAAATATGCAAGAAAAGGAAGCACGATTGTACTGGTGGCTGTTTTTGCAGGAATGGCAGAAGTAGATCTTGCAGTGGCAAATGACCACGAACTTGACATTAAGAGCACGATGATGTACCGCCATGATGATTATATAGATGGAATCAGACTGGTAAATGAGGGCAAAGTTCATTTGAAACCGCTTATCTCAAAGACATTTGCTTTTAAAGATTATCTGAAGGCATACCAGTATATTGATGATAACCGCGAGACAACGATGAAAGTAATTATCAACGTCAGTGAAAAGTAAGGAGTTCGTATGGAAAATAAATATGGAATTGTCGGAGTTGCCCATGTCGGGCTTCCGACAAACGATTTACAGAAAACAGTTGAGTTTTATAGGGGTCTTGGATTTGAAGTAATTATGCAGACTTATAATGAAAAAGCAGGGGAAAAAGTGGCATTTTTACAGATAAAAAATTACTGTATAGAGACTTTTGAAAATGGGCAGGCGGCAATGTCAGACGGTGCATACCAGCATGTTGCTCTTGATGTGGAAGACATTGAGAGTATATATCAGAAAATCTGCAATGAAAAATACACAGTTATCACAGACGGAATCGAAGAACTGCCATTTTGGGAAAATGGTGTGAAGTTTTTTATGATTAAGGGACCAAATGAGGAAAGAATAGAGTTCTGTCAGAAACTCTGATAAAAACAGGAGGGACATATGGGAAGCGAAAACAAAAATGGAAAAGTACCGCTGATCAGTAAGATTGCATATGGGTTTGGTGATGTTGGATGTAATTTCAGCTGGATGTTTGTCAGTAATTTTCTGATGATATTTTATACAGACGTGTTCGGAATCAGTATGGCGGCTGTGTCAGCACTTATGCTTTTTTCAAGATTCTGGGATGCAATCAATGATCCAATCGTCGGGGGACTTACAGATAAAACAAAATCGAGATGGGGACGGTACCGTCCATGGTTGTTAGTAGCGGCACCAATCACAGCGATTCTTCTTGTTATGACATTCTGGGCAAGACCCGACTGGCCGCAGAATGGAAAGATTATTTATATGGTAATTACATATTGTCTGCTGGTTTTGGGGTATACCTGTGTGAATATTCCATATGGAACCTTGTGTGGTGCTATGACACAGGATATTGATGAACGTGCAAAAATAAATACATCCCGTTCGGTTGCAGCGATGATTGCAATTGGTGTGTTAAATATTATCACAGTTCCACTGCTCAGCAAATTCGGCAGTCATAGTGCAAAGACAGGATATCTGACGGTTGCGGTCATATATGGATGTATTTTTACAGCCTGTCATTTCTTCTGCTTTGCGAAGACGAAAGAGGCAGTGATTACTCCGGAAAAAGAAAAAATTTCTGTAAAGGTTCAGTTGAAAGCGGTTATGCAGAACAGACCATATCTTCTTGCATTGGCAGGACAGATATTATTTGGATTTACACTGTACGGTAGAAACGCAGATATTCTGTATTACTTTACATATGTGGAAGGGAATGCCTCCTACTACACAACTTATTCGATGTGCATCATTATTCCTTCTATCATCGGGGCAGCCTGTTTTCAACCATTATTCCGCAAGTTGAATAACAAAGGAAGAACAGCATCTCTCTTTGCTTTATTTACAGGAATTTCCATGTTGTCTATGTTTTTCTTTAATGCCAAAGAATCACCGGCTATTTTTTATGCTTTATCTGGTCTGACACAGTTTTTCTTCTCTGGATTTAATACTGCAATCTATGCAATTATTCCAGACTGTGTGGAATATGGGGAGTGGAAAACCGGACTTAGAAATGATGGTTTTCAGTATGCATTTATTTCACTTGGAAATAAAATCGGAATGGCAGTTGGAACAGCACTTTTAGCAGGATTACTTGGAAAATGTGGCTATATTGCAAATCAGACACAGAATGCGGCTGTACTTTCAATTATGAAACATGCATTTACGACGATTCCGGGTGCACTGTGGATTGTGACTGCGGTTGTATTATTTTTCTACCGGTTAAATAAAAAACGTTATAACGAGATTGTGGAGGAACTGAAAAATGGAAGAAAAAGTTGATATCGTGGCATTGGGAGAATTGCTGATTGATTTTACGGAAGCAGGACACAGTCAGGATGGGAGAAAATTGTTCGAACAGAATCCCGGCGGTGCTCCGGCAAATCTTCTAACCGTTGCAAGCCACTTTGGGTATCGCACATCTTTTATTGGAAAAGTTGGAAACGATATGCATGGTAAATTTTTAAAGAAGACATTGCAAAAGGAAGGAATCAATACAGATGCTATTGTTGAAGACCCGGGTTATTTTACAACGTTGGCATTTGTGGAAATCGGTGAAAGTGGAGAACGGAATTTTTCTTTTGCAAGAAAACCAGGTGCAGATACACAGTTAAAAAAAGAAGAACTGGATCAGACATTAATTTCAGGTTGTAGAATTTTTCATTTTGGATCATTATCGCTGACAGATGAACCGGCAGAAAGTACAACGATTGAAGCGGTAAAAATGGCAAAAGCAGCGGGTGCACTTATTTCCTATGATCCGAATTATCGACCGTCTCTTTGGAAGAGCAAAGAGGATGCAGTGAAAAAAATGAGATCTGTCATAGAATTGGTAGATGTCATGAAGGTATCGGATGAAGAGAGTATTTTGTTGACAGAGGCCGAAAGTTATGAGCAGGCCGCAGACCAACTCCTTGCTATGGGACCAAAGCTGGTAGCCATTACATTGGGAGAACAGGGTGTTCTTATGGCAACAAAAAGCAGAAAAGAAATCATCAAAGCATTTCAGATACATGCGGTCGACACGACTGGGGCAGGTGATTCATTCTGGGGAGGCGTATTATGCAGTATCCTTTCCATGAATAAGAATGTTGAAAAAATGAAATGGGAAGAAATCAAAAAGTGTGCTGTTTTGGGAAATGCAGTTGCTGGATTGTGTGTGCAAAAGAGAGGTGGCATCCCTGCGATTCCGACAAAAGAAGCAGTGTTTGAATTTATGCAGAAATAATGAATGTATATGACAAAATTGGGGCTATAAAAACGCCCCTATTTTTAACAAAAATATAAGCAGGACAACTTTCGATATTTGCTCCTGCTTGTATTTTATGTAAATTACGATAAGTTTTATTCCCTGTGTTCTTCGCCCCATGTACAGTCTGATTCTGGTGTAGTCTTTAAATGCTTTTCTGATTCCCAACAATCAATGCGGAGCATATAGCCAGCAGATATATAAACATCAATACTATTAAGCTGTGGATTGTATTCTGCAAATATTATTCTCGTCGTATTTTATCTCCTTATCATTCAATCAATCATTTGTTACAAAAATCAGAAGCATTTCAATCAGTTCACCATGTCACTTTCATTTTGTGTTATAATGTGTTATCAGATTTCTTGGTCTCCGCTGCCGCTTCGGTCGGCACAGAGCAGAGGTCCACTGGACCTCTTGTGCCCTTGTATTTGCCCTTATCAGAGTTCGTAAACACTGGTGCGATGATATAATACAAGGGAAACAATAAGGGAAAGCTCACCTGCGATAAATTCAGTATTTTCAAGGGTTTGCGGAGAATTTAATAACAAAATATAACAGTTATTAAATCTCTTAAAACAGGTGAAATCTCAATTCCAGTTTGGAGAATTGAAAAAACGGAATTTACTTATTAAGACATATAAACTGTTGACAATAAAGCTCCTATATAGTATATTTTTAATAAACTACTATATAGGAGCTTTTGTATGGAAATGAATGGAGGATTTCTTGTCACCAAAATAAAACAGCTTGGAGACCGGATTTTCGAGAAGATTCTCAGTGAAAAGAATATTGATGCGTTTAATGGAGCTCAGGGACGTATTCTTTATGTGCTGTGGCAGGAGGATGGTATCTCAATCAGGTCACTCTCGACTAAATGCGGATTAGCGATAACATCTCTTACTACGATGCTGGAAAGAATGGAAAATCAAGGGCTGATAAGCCGTGTTCAGTCTGAAACGGACAAAAGGAAAACACTCCTGTTTCTGACTGAGAAAGCACATGCCTTAAAGGGCGAGTACGATTCTGTATCTGATGAGATGGGCAGTATTTACTACAAAGGTTTTTCAGAGGAAGAAATTACCCGGTTTGAGGAATGCCTCGACCGCATCAGAAAGAATCTTGAGGAGTGGCAGAAGTCATGAGTATTTGTATCAAAGATCAGATTCAGAACATGAATATCGTCATTGGCTGCACAGTGGGGTGTACATATTGCTATGCCCACAATAACGTGAAACGCTGGCATATGATTGATGACTTCGCTGACCCTGAATTCTTTCCGGGTAAGCTTAAGATGATGGAAAAGAAACGTCCGCAGAACTTTCTTCTTACCGGCATGAGCGATCTCTCCGGATGGAAGCCGGAATGGAGAGACGAGGTATTTGTAAAGATCCGTGAAAATCCGCAGCATCAGTTCCTGTTCCTTACCAAGCGACCTGATTTGCTGGATTTTGATACCGATCTGGAAAACGCATGGTTTGGCGTTACGGTGACGAGGAAAGCAGAACTGTGGCGTATCGATGCTCTTCGGAAAAACGTCAGAGCAAAACATTACCATGTTACCTTTGAGCCGTTATTCGACGATCCCGGCACAGTTGACCTTTCCGGAATCAATTGGATCGTTGTCGGCACCATGACCGGAGCTCAGAGCAGGAAGATTCATACGGAACCGGAATGGGCATGGTCTCTGACGGACCAAGCACATAAGCTCGGCATTCCGGTGTTTATGAAGGAAGACCTTGTCCCTATCATAGGGGATGAAAATATGATTCAGGAAATGCCGGAAGAATTTAATAAAGTGTTAGAGGTACAGAAATCATGGAAGAAGTAATGAATGGAATCCTCATTCGTGAGGTGGAAACAAAGAACATCATGACTAAGTCTAGTCTGCCGGTAGGCGGTTACTCGGTCAATCCCTATGTGGGCTGTACACATGCCTGCAAGTATTGCTATGCTTCTTTTATGAAGCGCTTTACCGGGCACAAGGAGGAATGGGGCACTTTCCTTGATGTGAAGCATTGGCCGGAAATTAAAAATCCGAAGAAATATGCCGGACAGCGGGTGGTCATCGGTTCTGTGACAGATGGCTACAATCCACAGGAGGAGCAATTCGGGAATACCAGAAAACTTCTGGAGCAGCTGATCGGCAGTGACGCAGATATTCTGATCTGCACAAAGTCGGATCTTGTGGTACGGGATATTGATCTGTTGAAGAAGCTTGGACGTGTAACCGTTTCATGGTCGATCAACACACTAGATGAAAATTTCAAGAACGATATGGATTCTGCTTCGAGCATTGAGCACCGTATCGCTGCTATGAAGCAGGTATATGAGGCAGGTATCCGTACAGTCTGTTTCGTATCCCCGGTATTCCCCGGTATCACGGATTTTGAAGCAATCTTTGAGCGGGTAAAGAATCAGTGCGATCTGTTCTGGCTCGAAAATCTCAATCTTCGAGGCGGTTTCAAAAAGACAATTATGGATTATATCGCCGGAAAATATCCTGATCTTGTACCACTTTACGACGAGATCTATAACAAGCATAATCGCAGCTACTTTGAAGCACTTGAAGTAAAAGCTGAGAAAATGGCTAAGAAGTATGATTGTGCCTTTGTGGATAATGAAATGCCTTATGGCAGAGTCCCGCAGGGGCATCCGGTGATCGTAGATTATTTCTATCATGAGGAAATCCGTGGGACAGAGAATACCGGAAAAAGAAATCGTTAAATTCCAGTTTGCCGAAATATATTTCTAACTTTCCCTATTTTACAGACATTCCAGCCCATTCATTAGTGAAATGATATGTATTTTCCCTTATTTTTGCCCTTATGAGATAATCGTAAGGGAAATAAGGGAAAGTTTTATTTAGTCGTTGCCTGCCACTTTATCAAGTAACTTTGCGGATTCCCGCTTGGCTTTTCTTGTGGAATGGGCGTAGACATTCATTGTGGTACTGACATCTGAGTGTCCTAACAGTTCCTGTACATCTTTCGGAGCTGCTCCATTTGCCAGAAGGTTGCTTGTGTAGGTGTGTCGCAACTGGTGAAAATGAAATCCTTCAAATCCATCCAGTTTCTGAGCAATCTTCCTGCAAACAATTCCTAACGTGCTTGGCAGTTCCAAACTTCCATTCGGTCTTAAGCAGACAAAGGATATTTCCTTATAATCTTCTGGAACATTCTCTGTTCCGTCCAAATGATAGAACTCATAGTAAACTCTGTTTTTGTCTTTTACTTCTCTGTAGTAGTTTTTGTGGTAAAGTTCTCCGTACTGCATTCGGTTTTTAAGCTGTTCCTTTTGGGCATTACGAAGAATCTCTGCCAGTGTATCTCCAAAATCAACAATCCTTACCTTTTTTCGTTTGGTTGGTCCGATGATATTCTTGTGCCTTGAACCATCATAGCGGATACTGCGTCTGATTGTAAGGCACTGTTCTTCAAGATTTACATCCTGCCATGCCAGACCACAGGCTTCACCGATACGAAGTCCTGCATAATAAGCTATCTGGATTGGAAGTATTGCCGGTGGATTGTAATCCTGTAGAAATTCAATCAGTCTTTCATAATCCTCTCGTGGAATTGGCTGTATATCGCCATCCATGTCATCATCAGAAAACAGGTCAACCTCATCCGTCTGGTATTTCAGCTTAATATACTGCATCGGATTGAAAGTGATATATTGCTTTGGTGATACTGCAAACCGGAATGACTGCTGTAATACTGCCGAGAAAGAACGAATGTAATCTTTGCTATAACCTTTTCTTTCTGAACCATCTGGATAAGTGCCACCAAAGGAAAGCAGATCGAAGAAGGCTTGTAAATGCTCAGATGTTACATTTTTCAACTTTCTCTCTGAAATTGGATGCTTCTTGATGTTGGTAATTGCACCGAGGTAATTCTGGACTGTCCCATTACTGAGAGTACCGGTCTTTAATTCTTCCTCTGCCCATATATCAAGTAATTCTCCAACTGTAATATTTTCCGACTTTGCAATGAATTTTTTGCTTTCGTAATCGTCCATTGCCTGACGGAGCAGTTTTTCCGTTTCACTTTTGCTTTCTGTTCCAGCGTATTCTTTCTGAACTAGATTGCCGCTTGCATCTTCTACATAGAAGCGGTAGTACCATTTCTTTCCTTTTTTTCTTACAGATCCTTTTGCCATAATCGTGTGTCTCCTTTCGATATCAGACAATCGGAACTGATGAAATGCTTCTTGCGTGTAAGTATATCATAACTCCGGTTGTCGTTCTATACCGAATCGGAATCTTCATACAAAACTTCTGATAAAAGATTTTCAAGCCTTTGTTCTGCCATTTCCGGTTTCTTGGAATAGAGCCTTACAATATCTGCCATGTCATTAAAGGCATTAACAGTATGGGTGATCTCCCGGAGAAACATAATCTCGTTATATTCATCATTCGATTCAAACCCCATTACCTTTGCAATATCCGATTCATTCGTGCTGCCCTTGTAATTCTTGCAGGCAAACTGGAATGATTCCAGAAACAGGTTATATTGCTTTAACATTAACAGCAGTAAATCTTTTGAAAAAGCATCTTCCTTTTTACTAAGGTCGAGAGGTAGCTGTTTGAGAATATCGCCCATTGCATCACGAATCTGTAATTCTTTCTTATCCGTAATATCTGTTTCGTATTCATCGGTTTCACCTCTGAGCCATTCAATAGATACATGAAGTGCTTCCGAAAGACCTTCCAGCACCATCTTTTTGGTATTGTCAATCGAACCATTCTCATAACGCAGGATTGTGGAAGCTGTAACTCCCATCTTCTCTGCAACATAAGGCTGTGTCAGATTTAATTCCAGACGACGCTGTTTTGCCCTGCTGCCTATCAGCTTGCGTAATTCTTTATCTTTCATGCTGATTGCCTCCTTTTTCGGTATGTATGAATTATAGCATGTACCTCACGTAATTGCAATATGCAATCTAATGATTAATTTTAAAATTTCATAACGCTTGACAACGCAATATAAAACCGCTATACTAACAGCACAACAAAAATTGCATAATGCAATTTAATAGGAGGTGACAAGATGACGGAAAGAAAGATTGCATTATCCATCGAGGAAGCAGCCGACTATACAGGAATTGGCAGAAATACTTTGAGAAAGCTGGTTGAATGGAAGAAGCTTCCGGTATTAAAAGTCGGAAGAAAAGTCCTTATTAAAACTGACATTCTGGAAAAGTTCATGGAAGCCAACGAGGGGCGAGATCTGAGGGATAAAGGAAATGTAAAAGCTGTCACAAGAAATGTGGCAACTTAAAAAGGCGGCTTCCTACGAAACCGCCAAAGGTTCTATCAGACCGAAGCCATGATATACCTACACGCAAGAGGATTATACCATGTGCTTCTCCTGATATGCAACCGGGAACTGTTGTTTATCGGAAAAAGAGAGGATGAAGACGATATGGCGAAATCAACAAAGACTTATGAAGAAAGAATACGTGCATTAGAGAAAAAGGAACAGGAAAGCATTGAAGCTACAAAAAAGCTCATAGCACAGCGGAAGGAACTGGAAAAGAGAAAGAAAGCGGAAGAAAGTAAAAAACGAACCCACAGGCTCTGTCAGATTGGAGGAGCGGTGGAATCGGTTCTTGGCTGTCCGATTGAGGAGGAAGATTTACCAAAGTTGATAGGATTCTTAAAAAGGCAGGAAACAAACGGGAAGTTTTTCTCAAAAGCGATGCAGAAAGAATTAGTTACAGACATGGAGGAAGTGTAATGGCGGAGGGAGTGGGTTTTCCATTCCCTTCATTGCCTTTGAATGAAGGGCGCACTTATGGACAACCAGAGGTCGTCCTTATAAGTTTGCCACAAGTGGCAACCGGTCTGCGCTTACGCTTGCCGGGCTCGTTCCGTCGGCGGGGCTTTCAGCCAGACCTGCTCATGCCGCAGGGGGCACTCTTGCGCAGAGGGCGTTCCGACAGCTTCACTCCTGCAAAACCAGAAGAAGATGCTGTCGGAAATCAATGCCGGATACGGCAGAAAGGGGGAATCGTATCATGGCGATATTTCACTTTACAGTAAAGATTGTCGGGCGCAGTAAAGGAAAATCTGTCATATCCGCATCGGCATATCTTAATGGAGATGTGATGAAGAATGAGGAAACAGGCAGAATCAGTTACTATACTTCCAAAAAGGAAGTCGTCTACACCAGTCTGATGATGTGCGAAAATGCACCTCCTGAATGGCTGCATGTACCGGAAGAAAATATAAAAAGGTTTCAACAGTCTATCCGTTATAAAAGGGCAGGCGATAAGGAAGCCGCACTGGAAAAGTTTAAAATCACATTTCAGAAACAGCGGTTATGGAATGAGGTATTGAAGATAGAAAAAATGCAGATGCACAGCTTGGACGCTCATTTGAATTTTCCCTGCCGAAAGAATGGAGCAGACAGGAACAGATTGATTATACAACCGAATATATTCAAAAGACTTTCGTGGACGAGGGAATGTGTGCCGACTGGAGCATACACGATAAGGGCGACGGGAACCCACATGTGCATTTACTTGTAACCATGCGACCATTCAATCCAGACCACTCATGGGGCAACAAGGAAGTCAAGGACTGGGATTTTGTCAGAGATACTGACGGAAATATCGTGGTTGATGAATCCCACCCGGACTGGTGGCAGGATAAGAAAAATCCAGACCGTCATGGAATCCGTATTCCGGTACTTGATGAAAACGGAGTACAGAAAGTCGGGGCAAGAAACAGAAAACAATGGAAAAGGGTTCTGACTGACGCTACCGGCTGGAACAATCCAAAGAATTGTGAGTTATGGCGAAGCGAATGGGCAAAGATGTGTAACCGGCATTTATCCATAGACAATCTGATTGACCACCGCTCTTATGAAAGACAGGGCAAATTGAAAGTCCCTACGATTCATGAGGGTGCAGATGCAAGGAAGATTGAGGAAAAATATCTCACCGGGCAGATAAGGAAAGGTTCATGGAAGATCGAGGAAAACCAGATGATAAAAAAACAAAATGCACTGCTGCAAAAGGTAATTGCAACCTTTGGTAAGGTATCCGGTGCATTGTCGATGTGGAGGGAGTGGTTGAATGACATTAGAAGAAAGCAAAGAAGTAATTCCCATGATGGAAGCAATGATTACACAGATAGATGAACAGCAGAATATCATGGCAGAGATGCTTCAGGAGATACAGGAAAAGGACGAGAAGCTGATGTGCTTTCAGGAGCAGGAAGAACGATTGCAGCAATTAGAGAAAGAATTGTCAGAGCTGCTACAAATCTTACCGGATACAGAAGAACTGTTGATGCTTCTGGAAGAAAAGACAGACCAGATACAGAAACTCACAGACGAAAATCAGCAATGGCAGGAATTGGCACAGAAATTAAACAGCGAGAACCGGCTATTGCAGAAACAGAACAGCGAATTACTGAACTTGAACAGCAATTAGAGAAAGGAAGGTTGATTGATGAACGAATTAAGAAACTCAAAGAGCGACGATCAACTGGAAGAGTTGCTTCTGCTGACAGAGCAGATGCAGGAAGAACTCGACCAGAAAGACCGGACTATCAGGGAACTGAAAGTGCAGCTCGACGAATCGCTGACCTTGAACGAGAAGTTAAACAGCGAGAACAAAACAGAGAACATTCAAGCCTTAAAGAACGACTTGAGGAAAACAAAAGAATTGTTGCAGAGCGAGAAAGAGAAAACACACACCGTCCAAGCCATGATAGAGGAATGTCGAGATAAGCAGAGACAGGCAGAACAGGAACGGGATTATGCACTCTCCCATCAGAAAAAAGTAGAGATACCGGTTGAAAAGCCGGTACTCTATCAAAAGTGCGGGAATTGTAAACAGACAGCTTATCTGAAAGCTAAGGAAAAGTATGATATGCAGAGGGAAAAACTGGCAGGCAGATATAAAACAAAAACAGCCATGTATGAAGCATTGATGTTTCTGCTGATATGGTATTCCGTATCAACTACTCTTTTTCAGATGATAAGGTCAAAAATATTTATTTCTGATTGCGTGGTATTCTTTGATACAATCGCAACTTTCACACAGACCATTGCTGGCTGGGTTGTACTGGCAGGAAAGAACGTGGCACAGATTAGTGATGGAATATCCAATCCTGTCGTTGCCGGAATTATAAACTGGCTGATAAGAATATTGATTTGCGGTGGATGTCTGGTGGGTGTGGGAATACTTTTGGCATTTATCGAAATAAAGATTGCAGGGCTATATAAGAAATACTGTTGGGATATGATTACCATAATGGTGATACTTGTAAGTATGGCAATAGCTATCTACTTTGGGGATTGGATAAAGGAAGTATTGCCAATCAATCTGCTATTTCTCTTATTATTCGTGCAACTGGTATATGTTGGAATCAGGTGGTATGTAAAGGGATGGCGGGAAAACAGAGGTTATGTTTAAAAATAAAAAAATTGTCTGAGACGCAGCGAAGTAAATAAAATGAGTAGTATTATAGGAAGTCAGCAGTGCGTGAATAAACTGCTGGCTTCTTTTTTGATAGATACAGTCACTCCCAGAGAGTGT
>NZ_QUHG01000009.1:0-126487 GCF_003479505.1 Roseburia sp. AF15-21
GCATCCATGTGTTCAGCCTAGTTCATAAATATGTGTCCAGGATTCTGGGTACATATCAGATGCCGGGGCTATTTTACGCAAGAAGCTGCTGCTGCAGGCACTACAGACCGGTAACAGGAGGAAAAAATATTTTCTTAAAATTGCACTAAGTTTTCCAAAGAAACGTCCGATAAATAGATTAGACAACAGAAATGCGAATCATTTCAAGGAAGAAAGGAGATGCCGTTATGCGTATAGAAGCTTATAACCAGATTGCATCCATATATAAAACAAGTAAGACTGGTAAAGTACAGCAGCCATATGGTGTAAGCACAGGCAGGGATGAAGTGCAGATTTCCCGGTTGGGAAGAGATTACCAGATCGCAAAACAGGCAGTCGCAGAAGCTTCGGATATCAGGGAAGATAAAGTCGCAGAACTGAAAACAAGTGTCCAGTCAGGAAAATATGATGTGGATTCCGGAGATTTTGCAAGTATGTTACTGGCAAAATATAACGAAATGAAGAAGTAAGAAGTGAGGATAAGCCGTGGCTAGTTTGATGGAGGATTTGGCAGATGTACTTCTGCAGGAAGATAAACAATATCAGGAGTTGATTGTTCTTTCAAAAGAGAAGACAGATGTACTGGTTGCCGGAAATGTAAAGAGATTGGAAGAAATTACTGCAATGGAGCAGGAAATGACAGATGTGCTTCATGGATATGAAGTGCGCCGCAGAACTATCTTACAGGATATGGCAGATGTACTGGGTAAATCAAAGGATGATTTTACCATTGAGACCATGATACAGATACTGGAATCACAGCCAAAAGAACAAAGCCGCCTTATTTCACTTCGGGATAAACTTCACAGGACGTTAAAGGAAATGGCACAGCTAAACACACAGAATCAGGCACTGATCAAACAGTCCTTAGAGATGGTGGAGTTTGACCTGACCTTGTTTAAGAGCCTGCGACAGGCACCGGAAACGGCAAATTATAACAAATCTGCATACAATACCGGAGATTTGTTAGGAAGCAGCGCTTTTGACACGAAACAGTAGGCAGGAGGAAAAGTACCATGGCAAATGGAATGGGAAGTTTATATATTGGTTCTTCTGGACTTCGGACAAGCCAGAATGCCTTGAATACGACAGCAAATAACCTTGCGAATGTTGACACAACCGGATATGTGCGCCAACAGGTCATTCAGGCGGACCGCCATTACAATATATTTGATAAAAATGCAGCAATCAGTAATCAGCAGTCCGGACTTGGTGTAAGTATTGCAGATGTCATTCATTCAAGAGATATATTTTTAGATAAATCATATCGTACAGAGACTGGAAGACAGTCTTTTTATTCCGCATGCTACTCTGCAACCAATGAAATTTATACTTATTTTCAGGAGCTGGAGGGAGAAGCATTCCAGAATAGTATCTCGTCTTTATATACTGCATTTGAAGAGTTCTCCAAAGATCCGTCTGATTCGGTAAACCAGAACCTTGTAATGCAGAAATCGAGTCTGTTTATCAGCCGGGCGAAAGCCGTTTACACAAGTTTACAGAACTATCAGAATAATTTAAATACAAAAATTTCCAAAGATATTGACCGGATTAATGAACTGGGAAAGAAAATCTATGATTTAAACGAAAACATTGTAAAAATCGAGGCTGGTGGAGTCGAGACTGCAATGGAATTAAGAGACCAGCGGGATAACGCACTGGACGAACTGGCAGGTCTGGTTCATATCGACTATGATGAGAAATACGATGGAACTGTATTTGTTTCAATAGAAGGTGTTGATTTCGTAAATCGTGCCCAGGTATATGAGATGGGAAAAAGCGTAGATGACGAGACCGGTTATATTACACCATACTGGCCGCAGATGTCAGATACGAATCGTGGACAGACAGCCAATGTATTTAACTTTAATGTAGATATTTCATCTGCTTATAACACTGACATCGGAGAATTGAAGGCACTGGTAATGCAGCGTGGAAATTATGTGGCAGATTACCGTGATATAGAAGGAAAATCCCGTCAGGAATATAATGATGATGCAGGAATGTCTGTAATGCTTTCTACAGAAGCAGAATTAGACCAGCTGGTACATAAACTGGTTACAGCAATCAATGATATCTTCTGTCCGAATGTAGAATATGCCGGCACAGATTTAACCGGAACAACAGCAGATGGAAATGCGTTTACCATTACACAGGGAATGAAAGTTTTAGATACAGATAACTGCGCAGTAGGAAGTGATGGAAAGCTTCCACCACAGGAGCTATTTTCCAGGGTAGGAACGGATCGCTATACAGAGGTGAATGTAACGGATGCGGCTGGAAATACCAGGACATACTATGTATACAATGAGGAAAGTGCAACAGATATTTCTAAAATGTATACCTTGTCCAGCCTTAAGGTAAATGATGAAATTATCAGCCAGCCATCTTACATCCCGCATCTGACACAGGATAGTAATAATAAACAGGTAGCGCAGCAGCTTGGTACCGCATTTACAGAGATGTGGAAGAAGAGTGAGATTTCTTTGAATCCGAATGCTACCAGTAAATGTACCTTTATGGAATATTATGCACAGATGATTGGTGAAACAGGAACAGCAGGTTCTGTTTACAATACCATGTCAGAGACACTGAATAACACGGTAAATACCGTTGATAATAAGCGTCAGCAGGTAATCGGAGTTTCTTCTGACGAGGAACTGACCAGTATGATTCAGTTCCAGAATGCTTACAATGCAGCCAGCCGCTTTATGAATGTGGTAAGTGACATGATAGAGACATTAATTAACGGATTGTAATATAGAAGAGGTGGGAATATGCCGTCACAATTTTTTGGATTAAATATAGCAGCATCTGCATTAAATGCATTTCAGGCATCTGTAAATACTGCTGCCAATAACGTATCCAATGTACAGACCAAGGGTTACAGTAAACAGGTAACGAATAAAGAAGCCGGTGAAGGAATGCGTGTCAATGCAAAATACGGAACCACCGGAACCGGAGTAAATGCGGTTTCTGTCACACAGCTCCGGGACAGTTATTATGACACGAAATACTGGAATAATAATGGAAACCTTGGATTGTATCAGAAACGTCTTTACTATATGGAACAGATTCAGACATATTTTACAGATGATGATACGGAAAAGGGTTTTTCCACATTGTTAAAAACCATGTTTAATAATCTGGATACCACACAGCATACGAACTTTGATGAAAATGTAAGAAAGCAGTTTATCGGAAGTGCCCAGAGTCTTGCTACCTATTTTAACGGAGTTGCTACGAACCTTCAGGAATTACAGGGAACCTTAAACAATGAGATTAAGTCTACTGTAGATAATGTAAACTCCATTGCAGAGAAAATTGCATTGATTAATAAGCAGATTAATCAGGTGGAAATCAATGGTGGACATGCCAATGAGCTGAGAGATAAGAGAGCACTTTTGGTGGATGAACTTTCCGCAATTGTTCCGGTTGAAATATCAGAAGTGCCGATTACCAACAGTAACTATCCGGATATGGATCTTGGAATTAATAAATACACCGTGAAAATTAATGGACAGACCATGGTGGACGGATACGATTACCGTACCCTCTCTTATGAAGCGAGAGAGCAGAAGATTAACCAGACTGATATTGATGGATTGTACGACCTGACCTGGTCAGATACCGGAGTAAAATTCAATGCAGCCAGTGCATCCATGGGTGGAAGCTTAAGAGCTTTGTTTGAAATGCGGGATGGAAATAATGCAGAAAACTTTACCGGTAAAATAGGAACAGAAGCCGGAAGTATCCGGAATACTGTGGTAGATGGAAGAACTGTAACACAGATTACCGTAAAGAATCCATCTATGACGGATGTAGAGAAATTATCCATTGCAGAACAGGGAATCATAACAGTATTAAACAATGATTATCTTTATTCCGATTTTACCATGAATGCAGATGGAAGTTATACTTTTACATTAAAGCAGGAGTTAAATGCATCCCAGAGAAGCAAGTTCTTAGGAGAAAGTGTCAGCATTGGAAAGAGTGTGGATGCCATGGGAATCCCGTACTATATGTCCCAGATGAACCAGTTCTTAAGGAGCTTTACCAAAGCATTTAATGATATTGAGCGGGGAGATGCAAATGATCCTGCAGTAGATTTAAATGGAAAAGAAATGGGAAGCTTCTTTGTAGGAAAGAGAGCTTTAGGCGGAGAATATGATTTTACAGATACACAGATATCCTCCGGTTCCAATACCTATTATCAGCTGACAGCATTAAACTTTGCTGTAAATTCAGAGTCCATAACAGACCCGGGAAGATTTGCAGCAGTAACCAGGTCAGAGTACACCGATGGTGTGGATAAATATACATTGCTGGATAGCTTGAAGAAATTAGAGAGTGACACCAAGCTTTACCGTGGAACGGGGGCAGATGCTTTCTTACAGTGTCTGCTTTCGGATATTTCTGTAGATACAGAAGAAGCGGAGCTTTTCAGCAAGAATTATTCCAATATAGAGTCGACTATCGATATGCAGAGACAGTCTGTATCCGGTGTAGATGAAGATGAAGAAGCACTGGACTTAGTAAAATTCCAGAATGCATACAATCTGGCATCCAAGATGGTTTCTGTTATGGCAGAGATGTATGACAGATTAATCTTAGAGACCGGAGTATAAGGAGGTTTGTTAGAATGAGAGTAACCAATAACATGATCATGAGCAATACCAAAATAAATATCAATGGAAATAAGACCAATGTGAATACATTGAATAATCAGATGACATCACAGAAGAAAATCAGCAGGCCATCTGATGACCCGGTTATTGCTATCCGTGCACTTCGGCTGCGCAGCAGTTTAAGCCAGATTAATCAGTATTATAAAAAAAATATTCCGGATGCAGAGGCGTGGTTAGATGTTACCGAAACCTCTCTTACTAACATGAAAAAGCTGCTGACTACCATTCACACCCAGTGTGATGCAGGAGCCAATGGAACACTGACGGAAGAAAACCGTAAGACTATTTTAAAGCAGTTACAGTCCTTAAGTGACCAGATTTATTCTGAAGGTGATGCAGATTATGCAGGAAGAACAGTATTTACCGGTTATAAGACGAATTCAACCTTGACATTTCAGGCAGACAGCAAAGAGACATATAATATCAGCGAGTATTTATCCGCAGATAAAATAGAAGAATATAATTATTCCTATGGAAATGTTAAGACGCCGACAGCTGCAGACGTAGCTGCAAAGACAGCACCGGGTACACCGGAGAATACTACACTGCACAGATTGCGCCTTTCCTATGACAATATTACCGATATTACTGGTGGAAAAATCAGTTACAGTTATACAGACACAGCAACCGGACAGATGACCACGAAAGAGCTGAATGTTACCACTGTTACCACCAGTGATTTAGAAGCGTCTTCTTATGCAATAGCAGATAATGACATTGTATTTAATAAAGACACCGGTGAATTTCTGATGGGAAAAACGCTGGCATCAAATCTGAAATCATTCGGAGCAACGGTTTCTGTAAATTATGATAAGACCGGATTTTCCAAAGGAGAATTACGACCGGAGAATTATTTTGACTGTACCAATAATACAGATGCAGCTAATCCAATCCAATATACTAATTTTGAAAATGGAAAGAGAGTCCGGCAGGATATTGAATATACCATTGCATCGAATCAGACGCTGGTGGTAAATACACAGGCAAGCACAGTGTTCAATTCTGATATCGCAAGAGATTTAGATAATCTTACTTCCATTGTGCAGTCAGCAATTGACGCACATAGTGTAGTGGACAACATTAAGGAAATGAAAGGCTTAAGCCAGTATTCCTCAAAGGACGACCAGGAATATTTGGAAAGCTGTCTGGCTGCTGCCCAGAAACAGGCAGATTATGCAGATCATCAGCTGCAGACAGTGTTTAACAGGGGACTGACAAAATTCGAAGGCTATATGTCAGATGTAAACCTTGCAATCACGGATGTGGGAAGCAAGGGACAGCAGCTTGATATTACAAAGAACCGCATGTCTAATCAGCAGCAGACGGTAGAGGCACTAAAATCAGACAATGAGGATAAGGATTTGTCAGATATTATCATTGACTATACTTCTTCCTATACTGCATATCAGGCATCTTTACAGGCGGCCGCTAAATTAGAAAGACAGACTTTACTGGATTATCTGTAAGAAAGGAGAAACTGGCATGAAAGCAGCAACAAGATTGTTTGGGGAAATAGAAATTGACGAAAGCAAAATCATAACATTTGAGGACGGAATCATTGGATTTCCGGATATGAAGAAGTTTACCTTAATCTTCGATGAAGAAAAAGAGGGCAGACCATCCATTTCCTGGTTACAGTCCATGGACGAGCCAGAGATAGCATTTCCGGTAATGGATCCGCTGTTCGTTTGTGAAACATATAATCCAAGTGTGGAAGATGAATTGTTAAAGAACCTTGGAACCATAAAAGAGGATAACCTTTATGTACTGGTAACAGTTACCGTGCCACAGAATATCAAAGAACTTGCAGTGAACTTAAAAGCACCGATTGTAATTAATACAGACACAAGAAAAGCGAGTCAGATAATCGTAGAGGATGACCTGCCGGTAAGATACAGAATTTATGAAATTTTAGAAGAAGCAAAGAAGAAGGCAGGTGAATAAGATGCTGGCATTAACAAGAAAAAAGGGAGAATCCCTTGTTGTCAATAACAATATTGAGATAACAGTACTGGAAATCAGAGGAGACCAGATTAAAATCGGCATCTGCGCACCGAAGAATGTGCCGGTATACCGGAAAGAAGTATATTTACAGATTCAGAAGGAAAATGAAGCTTCTCTTAAAGCTGATGGGTTAGAAGCTTTGAAAAATTTACTGTAACCGCTAAATAAATTTACGGGTTCTACCGATATAAGAGTTAGAACAATGGTAAACGGAAATGACAAGAAGCACATGGAGGTGTAAGCAATGTCAATTGAATCAATCAGAAACAGTGGATCGGTGTATCAGGGAAGTTCTCCGGTTCAGGGAACAATAAGAGAAAGTTCCGCAGTAACAACAGAAGGATTACAGACAAGTGCAGATGAAATACAGCAGGAAAATGCCAGCGTATTAGAAAATGCAGCAGCACAGGGTCAGAATCCAACAGAAGAAGAAAAAGCAACTGCCTCTTCCTCGGAACAGGTTAAGAAGGCGGTGGAGAGCATCAATCGCAGCCAGGCTCATACAGAAGCAATCTTTGGTATCCACGAAGGAACCAATCGTGTCACTATTAAGATTGTGGACAAAGAAAGCAAGAAAGTGATTAAAGAATATCCGCCGGAGAAGACACTTGACATGATACAGAAGCTCTGGGAGATGGCAGGGCTGATGGTAGACGAGAAGAGATAGGAGGTACTTAAGATGGCAATTCGAGTATCAGGATTAGCGTCAGGAATGGATACCGAGTCGATTGTTACACAGCTCGTATCTGCATATAATGTAAAGAAAAATACATATGTAAAAGCACAGACCAAGCTTTCCTGGAAGCAGGATGCATGGAAGACATTAAATAAAAAGGTAAAGAGTCTTTACAGTAACATGACAAGCTTAAAGTATAGTTCTGCGTATAAGACCAAGATGGCGTCGGTGTCGGATACTACTAAGGCAAGTGTCAGTGCAGAGGGTACTGCTGTAAACGGAAGCTACAGCTTAAAGATTAATCAGGTGGCAAAGTCCGGTTATCTTACCGGCGGCCAGTTAGCAGCTTCTACAACCAGAGCAACCAAGCTTAGCGAGTTATTGGGTGATGACAGCTTTGCCGGTGGAAAGATTGAAGTGACATCTGCCGGAAAGACCAGCACTATTGAAGTGACAGCAGATACAACCGTAAGTAATTTTGTATCTAAATTAAATAAGGCAGGAGTAAAGGCTTCTTATGATGCTACTAACCAGAGAATTTATGTGGCAGCATCCGGCACGGGAGCAGCCAATGATTTCAGCCTGTCAGGAGTAGATGACAATGGAAGCACAGCATTAAAGGCACTGGGCTTGAGGGTAGCTTCCAAGAGCAATACAGAGAATTATAAGTCATGGGCAGCGTATGATGGACAGGATATAGCGCAGATTCTTGCGGATCTGCAGAATTCCAAGGATGCAATCTCAGCAGCCAATAACAGCATTACACAGTCGCGCTCTAAGATTTCCGGTTATACAACAAAGGTAAATTATGCATCTTCCTATGAGACCATGATGAATGCATATAAGGGACTTGATAATGCAGGAGAAATCCGTGATTTGGATGAACTGGCATCCATGTCCAAAGCTGATTTATCCAAAACATATGAATTGGATGATGATGGAAACTTTAAAAGAGATTCAGAAGGAAAGCTGATTGTAGCAGATGATACAGTCGCAGATGATAAAAAAGCAACCGGTACAGACCGCCTGAATGCCCTTGCAGCCAAGGCAGGTCTTGTTAAGAAGAAGGATGAAAATGCCGGCGAAGATGTAAAACAGGTTACCATTGCAGAATTTGCGGCAGCAAAGGCTGCAGTAGACAAGTATGACGCCCAGGCAGCTGATGACACCCTGACAGCTGATGAAAAAGCGGATATGAATGATTTTATCACCAGTGTACAGCATGCTTATAAGGGGACAGCAGATTCAGAATATGCATCCATAGAAGAACTTACCAATGCATACAATGATAAGATTACGAAAGAGCAGGACAGTATTACTGCCCAGAATAAGATTATCAGTGATAATAAAGCAGTCCTTGAGAAATATGCCCTGTTAGATAATGGGGAAGATCAGGCGGCATTAGAGGCACGTATTTCCTATGCGGTAAAACAGCTTGCCAATGCAGCTGACAAGACACAGTACAATACGGATGCAACCCGCATAGATGGTCAGGATGCAGAGATTTATGTAAATAATGCAAAATATACGTCATCCTCTAACTCCTTCAGCATTAACGGACTGAAGATTGAGGCGCTGGCTTCCACCGAAGGTAGCGAGATTAACGTAACGGTAAAGAATGACGTAGACGGTGTATACAAGAAAATAAAAGATTTCTTAAAAGAATATAATTCCCTGATTAATGAGATGACTTCTCTTTATAACGCAGATTCTGCCAAAGGATATGAGCCGTTGACAACGGAAGAAAAAGATGCCATGACAGATTCTGAAGTCGAGGAATGGGAGAAGAAGGTAAAGAGTGCATTGCTTCGCCGGGATGACAGTCTGGGTAATCTTTTAAATTCCATGACCAGTGCCATGTATAAGGGATATACTGTGAATGGCAAGAGTTACAGCCTTTCCAGCTTTGGTATTTCAACCCTGGGATATCTCAATGCAGATGAGAATGAGGAAAATGCTTATCATATTGATGGTGATGCAGATGATTCAGCAGTTTCTTCTAAGACCAATAAGTTAAAACAGATGTTACAGGAAGACCCGGATACAGTTACGGCATTCATGCAGCAGCTTGTTACCGGTGTATACAATGAGATTGATACCAAGATGCGCTCTAATTCTCTGAGCAGTGCAATGACTGTTTATAATGATAAGCAGATGGCAAAAGAGTATAGCAATTACACTACCACCATTAAGAAGTGGGAAGATAAGATTACTTCGATGGAAGATTCTTATTATAAGAAATTTGCGGCGATGGAAACTGCACTGGCAAAATTACAGCAGTCTACATCCTCACTGTCAGGTCTCTTAGGTTCATAAGTGCCGATAAATGTCAGTCACAGGTATAGACCGGTGATAATGTGAAAATACATGGAGGTAACACGATGACAATGAACAATGGATATGCAGCATATCAGAACAGTAAGATTATGACTGCTTCTCCGGCAGAATTGACACTGATGCTTTATGAAGGTGCCATCAAATTCTGTAATATTGCAATCATGGGAATTGAGGAGAATAATATCCAGAAAGCCCATACAAATATTGTAAAAGTAGAAAATATCATAGAAGAGTTTCAGGCAACCTTAAATCATAAGTATCCGGTTGCAAAGGACTTTGAAAATGTGTATAAGTACTTACAGGAACGTCTGGTTGAGGCAAACATGAAAAAAGATAAAGAAATTTTAGAGGAAGTACTGGTACACCTTCGCACCATGCGTGATACTTGGAAAGAGGTAATGAAGCTTGCACACAGCAAATAACAGCTATATTGAAATCTTAAAACAGAGCCTTACGAAAAAAATAGAACTGCTGGATACAATTATGGCATTAAATGTATTGCAGAAGGACATGCTGGAAAATCCGGATTTAGATCCGGATGAACTGGAAGAAAATCTGAACCGTAAGGCAGATCTGGTAGAGCAGTTATCAAAGTTAGATGACGGATTCAGTCAGATTTATGACCGGGTTCGAGCTGATTTGACAGAGAACCGAGGGGCATATTCGGAAGACATTGCTCAGATGAAGCGGGATATTACCGCAATCATGGACAAGAGCACTGCAATCCAGAGCCAGGAAAAACGCAATCAGGTATTGATGCAGCAGAAATTTACTTCCGTGAAGAAACAGATTAAGGAAGTAAAGAAATCCAGACAGGCGGTGAATTCCTATTACAGAAATATGATGAAAATGGGAACTCCGGGTTCCACATTTCTGGATGATAAGAAGTAGACTGGAAAAATTTAAAAAAATTTTCCATTTACTATAAAGTATCGAGACAACCGTCCGATATATATAACAAGTAAACAAGATATTGTTACTTAGCAGATAGATTTGAGGAGCGTACGTCCGATAAGATATCTGCAACAACAAACAAGTAGTCGCAAGGAAGCGACGTTAAATTCAAGGAGGAATTAATTATGGTAGTACAGCACAATTTACAGGCAGCAAACACAAACAGACAGTTAGGTATCACAACAAGTGCACAGGCAAAATCAACTGAGAAATTATCTTCCGGTTACAAAATCAACCGTGCAGCAGATGACGCAGCAGGACTTTCCATTTCTGAGAAAATGAGAAGCCAGATCCGTGGTCTTAACAAAGCTTCTTCAAACGCACAGGATGGTGTATCTTTAGTACAGACCGCTGAGGGTGCATTAAATGAAACACATTCTATCTTACAGCGTATGAACGAACTTGCTACACAGGCAGCTAACGGAACTAACACTTCTGTAGATAGAAGCGCTATCCGTGCTGAATTGGATCAGTTAACATCTGAAATCAACCGTATCCAGTCTACCACACAGTTCAACACAATGAACCTGTTAGATGGTACTTTCTCTGGAGCAACAAATCAGATGAAATTACAGGTAGGTGCCCTTTCCGGACAGTCTATCGACTTCTCAATTGCTAATATGTGTGCAACAAAGATTGGTCTTAAGACAACTTTAAGTGTAAGTACATTTACAAAAGCTGGTTCTTACATGAAATCAGTTCAGGATGCAATCGAAGTTGTTTCTAAACAGCGTTCAGCAATGGGTGCTATCCAGAACCGTCTGGAGCATACAATTGCCAACCTGGATACCACATCTGAGAATACTCAGTCAGCAGAATCCCGTATCCGTGATACAGATATGGCTTCTGAAATGGTTACATACAGCAAGAATAACATCCTTGCTCAGGCAGGTCAGTCTATGTTAGCACAGGCTAATCAGTCTACTCAGGGTGTATTATCCTTACTTCAGTAATCATAAGTACTCAACCATAAAAGTAAAGCTGACCCGAAAGGGTCGGCTTTATTTTTTACTTTACAGGAAATTGATTTCCTGTAAAGTAAAAAAGCGCTCCGCGAGGATGCGCACGGTGCGTATAAGCTAGATGTCGCAGGTGCGAGAATGTGCTAAGGCACATTCTTTGTTACACGGGTAGTGATAATTATTTTCTTAGTGACGAAAAGATTAGTATCATGTAGTATAGAAGAAAAGAGATAAGACGAGGTACTATAAAGTGGAAGCAGGAAAGTATAGTCAATTACAAGAGGAAATGAAAGCAGTAATCCGGAAGTTGTATCAGAACCAGCAGGAGGAAACTTATCCATGGATTGGTGCACATATTCAGGAGATAAAGGATAGCCTGTTAGAACAAATTACATATTATACAGAAAAAGGTGAAACCGACGTAGCAATACAGGAACAGGCAGTTACTATATTGGAACATTTGATTCATGCATATCAGAATCATCAGATCATGGAACTGGCAGATTGCCTGAACTATGAATATGGCAGATATATGGGATGGGAGATATAATATGACGATATACGAAAAGAATATGCAGGCAATCCGGGAACACCATGTAAGACTTCATGAATATCTGGAAACGGCACAGCCGGAGCAATCAGTAGAGATACGCTATGAAGCAGCGGAAGATGAAATGCTTTATCCGATTGTGACAAAGGGCGGATTGGAATACCGGTTAAATAGTAAATATAATCCAAAGGAAGCATCCATGCAGTATGTCAGCCAGTTTGAAAAAGAAGGCTCCTACAGTGTGTTCTTTCTTTTGGGATTTGGAGACGGAAGAAGTATAGAAGCATTGGCGCAGACGCTGGATGAGACCATGACACTTATTGTATATGAACCATCCGTTGCTATTTTCCAAAAAACATTAGAGACCTTTGATTATACTGAACTTTTAAAGAAGAAAAATGTGTATTTGATTGTAGAGTCAGAGAACATGCTGCAGGATTATTTAGAATCCGGTATCAGCTTCAACAATATCCGGATGCTGCGTCTTGGTATTCTTCCGAATTATGATTCCATTTATCCGAAGGAATGTAAACATATGTTAGAGACTATGATATATTTCATGAATAAGACGAAAACATATCGGAATACCATCTATAATTTCCGGGATGAGTTTGCGGCACATGCTCTCAGTAATATGTATGATTATCTCTGGCAGACAGATACCCATTATCTGAAAGAATGTCTTGCGGAGGAGGACTTGAGCGATGTACCGGCAATTATTGTGGCGGCAGGACCATCCTTAAATAAAAATGTGCAGGAACTGAAGCGGGCGAAAGGAAAAGCATTGATTCTTGTGGTGGATGCAGCACTCCGGGCAGTAGTAAATGCCGGAATTACACCAGATTTGGGAATGACGGTAGACGCAAGAGTTGCAGACCGCTTTTTTGAAGGAATTGATATCAGCACATTTCCGTTTGTATTTGAGGCAATATCCAGAGAAGAAATCGTAAAGAGACATACCGGCAAACATTTCTATGATGAATTTCCGTGTAATATGTTTGCAAAGGCTGTAATAGAAAGAAAAGGCTATGTCTTGGATGATATTTTAACCGGAGGTTCTATTTCTACCAGCGCATTTTCGCTGGTAAAGGCACTGGGTTTTAAGAAAATTGTATTTATCGGCCAGGACCTTGCTTTTACCGGAGGACAGAGCTATAACAGCGGTCTGAAAATGGATGAAAAAGAGAATGAGCAGCATCAGAAGAAACGTGTCATTGTGCAGGTAAAGGGCAATGATGGAACCATGCTGGATACAGACTATCAGATGGATATGTACCGGAAATGGATTGAAAATGAAATTTTAAAATTGCCGGAGGATATTACGGTAATCAATGCAACAGAGGGCGGTGCAAAAATAGAAGGCGCAAAAGTGATGACATTAAAAGAAGTCATTGATTCCTGCACGAAAGAAATTGATTTCGAAAAATTATTGCAGGAAGTACCACTGGCATTTTCAGAAGAAGAACGGCAGGATATTATCCATGAGATAAAGGAAGAGCCAAAGCGCCTGGAAGAAGTAAAGGAAAATATTAAGAAAGCAAGGGAAGTTGCAGAGCAGTTAGAACAGGCATCCAAAGATGGAAATATAGAGGAGCAGAAGAAGCTGCTGACAGAATTTGGAAATCTTAATGAAGAAATCCAGAAAGAGCCGGTGCAGGATTTGTTACTATATTATAACAGTGAAATAGAATTTTCCATTGGGGATGATGTATTATCTGCAGATTTAACAATACCAGACTTATGCAATCGTGCAAAAGCCTGGTACAAAGGCTATGAATCTGCGGTAGACCGACTCATAGCAGATTTACATGAAAAATTTATTGACCGTCTATAACAGATAACATGGTTTGAATCCGGTGCTCAAAGGTGTGAGCATCTAAAATCTTACCAAGGGCGTTGGCAGCAATCTGCTGACGCTCTTTTTCGTGGGAAAGATAATAGCTGGCGTAAGTTTCTGCTTTCTCATAGGAAGAATAATAAATAAAGTCTTCTCCCGGAACAAAATAATTCAGGAAATCCTCCTGATAATTTGTCAGCAGGAAGCCACCGCTTCCCATAATATCGAATGCCCGCAGAGGAATACCTTTTTGGATGCTGCGCAATGTAATGTTGAGATTAATTTTTGAATGCTGGAAAACCAGAGGCATAATCTCATAATAGTCAATGGCTCCCATATTTTCTACTTTGGGAAGCTGCGGAGTAGGATTGTTGGTATAAAGCTTCACCTGATGCACTGCGGAAAGCTTTTTTAGGATTGCAGTGCGGTCTAATTCTGCCAGTTTCCTGGCAAGGAAATAGTTGGCATAAATATAGCGCGGTGTTTCGATGCCGTCTTCATTTGGCGCATATGGAACGGATTTTTGCATATCACTTAAGATGGTATCATTTAATAAACCGGGAATTAGGAATTCACCATATACCTGCTGCTGGGCGGCAATAATTGCATCGAGGTATCCCTTCGTAAAGGCAGGAAGCTTCTGATATAGGCGGTCATAAAGCAGGTGGTCTTCGTTATAAAGAGAACCGACAAAAGAAATCTCGGAAGAGATTATATCAAGGATAGAATCTGCTGCCTGCATGGTGGAAAGTCTTTTTGCATTTGCAGCAAGCGGCAGATAGAATACCCGGTCAATGCCCCCCTGCTTTAACTCTTCGTAAATCGGATAATCGAAAAGAAAAATATAATTGGTGGGATAAGTAATCGTAAAGGAATACAAAGCCACCAGTGGACTGTCATAAACATAGGAAATATAACGGAGATTATGCCGATGAGTGCAGGTGGCAAGAATCGGATAATAGTTAAAGGAAAATACAAAGTCGTAGGAAGTATTTTCTACAGCGGCATCAAAAGCCGCATCATAGGCAGCACTTTTGCGGACATTATAATCCTCGTGCATAAATAAATCGGTTTCAATGTTGCAGTTATGAAATGCTTCTAACATATCTTTTTTGGCAAAAGCCGGTGAATCAAGAAATAATATTTTCATAGAGTTCCTTTCATTAAAGAGAGAGCGCAGAGGATAACATTTTCTGAAGCTGCTTCTCATAAGTATAATGATTTAATACTTTCTGATAGCCGTTTTCGGCAATTTCTATCCGTTCTTTTTCATGGGAAAGATAGTATTCGCATTTAGACAAAAGGTCATCAGGACTGGTATAGATGTCTAAATCTTCTCCAATGGTAAAACATTCGCTTAAATCATTCTGATAATTCGTCAGTAAAAAGCCGCCACATCCAAGAACATCAAAGACACGAAGGGGAATACCGTTCCGGATGGATTTGCAGGTCATATTCAGATTAATTTTGCTGTGGGCAAAGACCTGAGGCATTTCTGTTAAAGTCTTAACCCGTCCACGATTGTGGACAGGAAGAGCGTCTGCATCACTTCCGGTGTATAAGTCTACTGAAAAATGGGAGCCAAGAAGGGACAATAGGTGCTTCCGCTCATTGGCAGTTACCTTCATGCCAAGGTACTGCTGTGCAATGATATCCCGGTCAACCCGTCTGGCTTTTTCCGGCGGAATATAATAATCCGGCATACAGTCAATAAATTCTTTGACAATAGAATCCGGCAGCAATTCATTTAAAAGAAACGCACCGTAAATCTGTTCCTGTGCATCCATAATTCCATTCAGATAACCTTCGAGATAAGGGGAAGGATTCTTGATGGAATCATAAGGACATTTCTCTGTATAAAGCGAGCCTACAAAGGAAATATCACTTTTGTAGGAATCGGGATTGACATCAGTAAGAACGGAATTCCAACGGTTTACATTGGTTGCCAGCGGCAGGAAAAAGGTATGAGCCGGGTTATATGGCGCAAAGTCCTGATATTGCATGGAATCAAAGAGAAAAATACGGTTCCACTCATTCGAATAGGAATCCGAATATAATTCCATGACAGGACTGTCTACCGTCCAGCAGATATAAGGAAGCTTCATGATATTACAGATTTCCGATAAAACAGGATAAAAGTTTATCGAGAAAATGCAGTCGAAGGAAGATGATAACAGTGTATCAGAAACATGCTTGATGACTGTCTGTGTGGGAATATTTTTATCGGTAATTTCAAGATTAATACAGAATACTTCATGCCCTAAATGCTTCATGGCTTCGATAATATCCGGTTCGCAAATGCTTCCATAACGGTAGAATAGTATTTTCATGATAAACTTTCCTCTTCCTTGGATATAGAGTATAATAACTATAACTATTGTAACGAAATCGAAAGAAAGAAACAAGGTTAGAATAAGGAGAAATCGTCGCAGGACGAAAAGAAAATATATGGAACAGTTTTTTATGATTTTACAAAGAGGACTGGGGCAGCTGGATGCAACAGGGGAATATGAAGAAGGAACGCTGCGGGAGTTAAAGGAAAGCTACCAGAAATTTGATGCAGCGATGCAGCAGAATATGCTGCGCATAATAGAACAGTCATTGGCAAAGTTTCCGATAACATTGCAGATTTACATCTGGTCATCCCTGCTGGCGGTTCTTCGGGATGAAAAAATCATTCCTTATATGGGAGAATTAACGGCAGATGACTCTTTGAATTTATGGCAGAAAGTGGAATTAATGAATCAGTTGCAGCGGACAATTTTTGCCAGTGAAATGATAAAGGATGAAGAGGCAGAATATAAGAGAAACAGTGACGCTTATACTGCATTGATGGATGAAATCAGACAGCGGAATAAAAAGGAATTTTCCTATCTGCCGTGGGAAAAACGGAATAAAAAAATTGTTCTGATAACAAAACAGTTTATCGGAAGACAGCATGCACCGACGGAAATAACATTGCAGATGAACCGTTATTTAAAGGAACTGGGTTACGAAGTGGTATTATATGTCGCCTATATGCCAAATCGGAATACAGCACCGTTGTGGTATAAGCAGTGTCTGTGGAATAATTTTATGAATACAGCAGGAGCATTTCAGGGAGAGATAGAAGGAGAGGAACTGAAGGGTTATAATCTGCTTTTTACACAGGAAAATTATCCGGAACAGCTTTATGATGCGGCGGAAATGATATGGCAGGAAGCACCTGAGTGGGTGCTTGAAATCGGTGATAAAACAATATTGGCTGATTTGTGCCGACAGTTCACTACCGTATTAACCAGAAGGTGCGTTAAGACAATTCCTGTGACCAATGCACCGATTATCGTACTGGCTTCGGATTATACCATGGCGGAAGAAAGACGATATCAGAGCTGGCTGAAACCGTACCAGCAGTTTGTGGAAGTAAAACATTCCATTGTGGGAAATACAGTGGTTGTGGAAAAAGAGAAGAAAGAAAATTATGGCATCCCAGAAGACAAGTTCGTAATTTTACTGGTGGGAAACCGGCTGGTGCAGGAAGTAACAGAGGATTTTCTTAAGACGATTTATGCGATGCTAGAGGAAAATCCAAAAGCAGTACTGGCGGTCATTGGAAATTGCGAGGCACTGGAAAAAAGGATAGCAGAAGCATATCGGGAGCGTTTTTATTTCCTTGGATATACCGAAGAATTACAGAAAACCATGACCATAGGAGATTTGTTTTTGAACCCGCCAAGACAGGGCGGCGGTACCGGAGCCATGTATGCAATTTTACAGGAAATTCCGGTAGTGACACTGGACAACTGCGATGTGCAGGTAAATGTGGGCAAGGTATTCACCTGTGATTCTGTTGAGTCGATGGTAAATCTGGTACATCAATATTGTGAAGATAAAGGATTCATGGAGAAGAAGAAGGAAGCATGCCGCAGAAAAGCAGAGGAAATTCTTGCAGTAGATGAAAAAGAAAACTATCGAAGGTTATGTGAATTTGTGGAAACTTATACAATAAGGCAGGAAAAGCAGGTACAGCATCCGGACGGGAGATAACATGGCGCATAGAATAAGAGAAGCGAAAGGGACAATTTTAATCTATAAGGGAGAACCAATCTGCTATAACATTTTAAATACATTTGCAGAGCAACTGGGAGAAGCGTTACAGAGGCTTGGAGAAGAGGTAGAATATTTTGATGTGAAGCAGAGCGGCGAAGCTGCTCTGGCAGCTTATGCAGGAAAAACATATCAGGCGGTAATTGGCTTTCAGAGTTATCTTTTTGATATTTATCTTCCGAAGGCAGGCATTTATTTACATGATTTGATAAAGGGACCAAAAATAAATTTCCAGTTTGACCATCCAATCTGGATGAAGAATCATTATATCAGAATGCCGGAGCATTGCTATAGTGCAACCCATGACAGAAATTATGCGGCATTTATAGAAAAGTATTATCCGAGAATTGCAGGAAGTTCCATTATCTTTCCGGGAGGTTGTGAGAAGGCAGCAGGAGAGAATGGAAAACAGGAAGCAGAGCGGAATTTGAGGGGGGCGCAGGATAAAAAGGAATATCAGATATCCTTTATTGGCACCTATACGGACTATCGGAGTTATCTGCCACTGATCAGAAATAGCCAGGGAATCATTAAAAAGATAGCAGCCCATTTTCTGTTTCAGATGAAACAGCACCCGGAAGAGACTGCGGAGAAAGCATTGGAAGAATCCTTACGAAAAGATGGAATTGTACTATCGGATGAAGAATTTTTAGAAGTATTAGATGGTGTCAAACCAATGATTTATTGCATCATGTCCTATTACCGGGAAAAAGCAGTAAAGGTAATTTTAGAAGCAGGCATTACACTGGAAGTATTCGGGGACAGTTGGAAGAAGAGCCCGTTTGGGGATTCACCATATCTTCGTATCCATGAAGCGGTGGATATGAGAGAAAGCCTTGAAGTCATGGAAAAAAGCCTTATATCTTTTAATGTGATGGCCTGGCATAAGGATGGATTTACGGAACGGATTGCAAACAGCATGTTACAGCATAGCGTGGTACTTACCGATGAAAGCACTTATCTGAAAGAGCAGTTTACAGATGGGAAAGATATTCTCATGTACCGGTTGAATGAACTTTATAAGATTCCGGAACTGCTTACGGATTATCTGGAAGAGGCAGGAAGAGATAATCTGCAGATGATTGCAGAGAATGCTTACAGGAAAGCAAAGGAAAATTATACCTGGGAGCAGAGCGCGAAAAAGCTTCTTGCATTTATTGATAAAATAGATGCCCAGGAAAGAAAATGCAGTGAAAAGTGAAAATACTATTGTGAAAATGAAGGAATGAACCGATATATATTCTATAGAAAGGCGGCACAGGATGTGCCAGGGTGAAAATATCATGGAAGATAATAGAAGAGAAGAAAAAGAAGCGTTAAAAGTATTGACGGAGTACAGCCCGAAATTATTAAAATCTATGAGAAATGTAATGGAAGAATTACATGGAAATCGTCAGCCGGATACCGATGAATATCTTTTGAGCATTATCAAAGGTATGAACTGGGAAATTCAGGTCTTAAATGGAACAATGGACTATCTCAATGAAATCGAGCAGCTTATTGATAAGCAGGCAGCAAATGCTTTGTTTGTAAATTTCAGCAAAATATATCAGGAAAAAGATGATGAGAAGCTTGCAGAAGTCTTTGAGAAGGACATGATACCATTCTTTGAAAAACTGGAAGAAGTAGCCAAAGTTAAGATGAATTAAAAAACTACTGATATCGAAAGGTATCAGTGTTTTTCGTTGCAAAGCAGGAGAGAACGATGAAAATATTATTCTGGCAATGGCATTCTTTTATGGGAAAAGGAATGGAACGTGCGTTACACAGATTGAATATTGCTTATGATACCTTCTTTTATCAGATGAATGACTGGGAATCGGATGATCGGTTTGCAGAGCAGTTGGAAAAGAGGATTTCGCAGCAGGCGTATGATGCAGTGATTTCTATAAATTTTAATCCGGTTATTTCTGATGTATGCCAGAATCATAAACTGCCTTATCGTGCGTGGGTCTATGATTCTCCGATTCATATCCGCAATGTACAGGCACTGAAGAATTCCTATGCAAAAGTGTATTTTTTTGACCGTGGACAGGCAGAAGAATATCAAAGACAGGGAATCAATGCCGGCTATTTGCCACTGGCAGCAGATGTGGAAACATTTTATCCGGTTGCAGTTACAGAAGTCGATAAAAAGGAATATGGGGCAGAGATTTCACTGGTAGGAAAATTATATCAGACTGTCTATTCACAGTATATGGCACCTTTGAAAGAGTATGACAGAGGATATTTGGAAGGTGTGATTGCGGCTCAGAAAAAAGTATATGGCGGCTATTTCCTGCCGGATTTTATAACGGATGAGTTGATTCAGAACATGAATGCAGTTTATCAGAAGCAGTGGAATGGAGAGATTACGGTAAATCATCGTGAAATTGAATTTCTGCTGGCCAGTGAGATTACACGAAGAGAGCGGCAGGAAATATTAACGCTTCTTTCCAATCATTTTGATGTAGCGCTCTATTCCGGAGAACAGAATGTAGCCATACCAAAGATAAGAAAGAAGAATTATATCGATTATTATACCCAGATGCCAAAAGTATTTAAATGCTCTAAAGTGAATCTTAATATTTCGCTGAAAACAATCCGGACAGGAATTCCGCTGCGTGTACTGGACATTCTTGCCAGTGGCGGATTTGTGATTTCAAACTTCCAGGAAGAGTTGGCAGAGTACTTCCGGCTGGGAGAAGAAATCATCACTTATGGAGATATAGAAGAGCTTTATTATCTGGTAAATTACTATTTGCAGCATGAAGAAGAACGGAAAGAAATTGCGGATAGAGGATTACAGCGGGTAAAAGAAGATTTTCGATTTGAAGAACGGATGAAAGTAATACTTGAGGATTTATAACATGAGAAAAATTTCTGTATGTATCATCACGAAAAATGAATCAGAAAAATTGAAAAAGTGCCTGAAACAACTGATGGGGTATGGCTTTGAAATTATTGTAGTAGATACCGGTTCTACGGATGATACGGTTGTCATGGCAAAAAAATATGCAGATAAAGTATGCTATTTCAGCTGGTGCAATGATTTCTCCGCAGCACGGAATTATGCATTGACTCAGGCGTCCAATGACATTGTTATGATGATAGACAGTGATGAATATTTACAGGAAATAGATACAGGCGAGCTGGAAAACTTGTTAAAGCAGCATCCTTATATGGTAGGGCGAATCAAAAGAATTAACCGCATTTCCGTAGGAGAGCAGGAAACAGAATACATAGAACGGATTAACCGGATATTCTCCAGACAGCAATATGAATATTCGGGCAGTATCCACGAACAGGTTACAGCGAAAAATAAAGAAGAGTATGAAACTTACCTTGCTCCGGTTGTTATCTTGCATGATGGTTATGAAGGCACCGAAGAGGAGCGGAGGAAAAAAGCAGAACGTAATCTGAAGTTATTGTTAAAAGAGTTGGAGAACCATCCGGATGATACTTATTTCATGTATCAGATTGGAAAAAGCTATTATATGGCAGAGGATTATGAAGAGGCAATCCGGTATTTTGAAAAAGCATTGGGCTATGACTTGAATCCAAAGCTGGAATATGTAATTGACATGGTAGAAAGCTATGGATACGCACTTTTGAATACCAGGCGGGTTGAAACGGCATTGCAGTTTCAGGGGATTTATGAAGAGTTTGGAGACTGTGCGGATTTCAAGTTTCTGATGGGACTCATCTATATGAATAATGAGCGTTACGAAGAAGCAGTAGCTGAGTTCTTAAAGGCAACGGAGTATAAGAGCGCACGGATGACAGGAACAAATTCTTATCTGGCATATTACAATGCAGGCGTAATCCGGGAGTGCCTCGGAGACATCGGACAGGCACTGGAATATTATCGGAAATGCGGAGATTATGCAAAAGCACAGGAGAGAATCAGGGCATGCTCAAAGGGTGAATAGATACAAAGGAGAATGAGAACTATGAAGGCTATTTTATTGGCTGCAGGACGGGGAACCAGAATAGCGAGAAATGTTGAAATGGTGCCAAAGTCAACTTTGCCGATAGATGGAGAACCATTGATTCGGCGTTCCGTAGCATTGCTTCAGAAAGCTGGAATGCAGTGTATTGTATGTACCGGATATAAAGAAGAAAAGGTAAAAGAAGCATTAGAAGGAATGGAAAAAATTACATATTGCTACAATCCTTTTTTTGATGTTACAAACAGCCTTGCAAGTCTTTGGTTTGCAAGAGAAGAGATGGATGATGATCTGATTATCATGAATGCAGATGTGTTCTTTACTGAAGAGATATTAACTGCACTGCTTAAAGATAAAAGAAGTCCGGTTATGGCAATCGACCGTTCCCGGGTGCAGGAGGGAGATTATTTTTTTAAGACGGCATGGAATGGCCGAATTGAAAAGTATGGAAAGGGACTTCCGATTGAATTGCGCAGCTGCGAATATGTAGGTATGGCAAAAGTGGAAAAGAGTTTTCTGCCGTTATTTAAAAAACGTATGGAGGAAATGATTCGAAGCCAGCAGCATAGTGCCTGGTGGGAAAATGTATTATATTCCTTTACGGATCAGAAAGAACAGGATATTTATACCGTGGATGTGGACGGTAAGTTCTGGGCAGAAATAGATTATTTTGATGATTATGAAAGAATTATAGATTATGTTGCACATACAAGAGAAAGTAGGAAATAAGATGAGTAAACTGCCTTTGGTATCAATTGTAATTCCTGTTTATAATGGGGGCAATTATTTAAAAGAAGCAGTTGATAGTGCGTTAAATCAGACGTACCGTAATATTGAGATACTGGTTGTAAATGATGGCTCAAAGGATGATGGAAAAACAGAAGCAATTGCATTGTCTTATGGAGATAAGATACGCTACTTGAAGAAAGAAAATGGTGGTGTGGCGAGCGCACTGAATATGGGAATTAGAAATATGAAGGGAGAATATTTTTCCTGGCTGTCACACGATGATTTATATTATCCGGAGAAGATAGAAAAGGAAATGCAGGCAGTACAGTCGCTTGCGGATAAGACAACAGTAGTGCAATGTGAATATGATTTTTATGATATGGCATCCGGGAGCCTTACTACGACAAATTTTCATAAATATTACACGTTAGAACAGATTACCAATTCTGTATTCAGTGTATTACAGTTACAGATACATGCCTGCGGAGCGCTGATACATCGGGACAATTTTACCCGGGCAGGCTGTTTTGATGAAACAATTTATACGGTACAGGACATAGAACTCTGGTTTCGTATGTTAAGAAATCGTAAATCCTGTTTTGTTCCGGAAGCACTGTTTCGGGTAAGAGAACATGCGGCAGCAGGCTCAAGAACCATACCGTCTTATTATGCGGAGACATGTGCACTGTATATAAGACTGATAAAGAAAATGAGTTTGGAAGAAATGGAACGTGTATTCGGTTCGCCATGGCGTTTTCTTGTACGCATGACAGCTTTTATAAAGAGTTACGGTGGAGATATTTCTGTGATAGAAAAAATGCTTGCCGAATGCAGTCCGAATGATTCTGACAATAGAAACCGCAAGATATTAGCGGAAAAACTTCAGAAGAACCGGAAAAGAATTGTGATATTTGGTGCAGGACAGTATGGGGTAAGAATGCATTATGAACTTCTGAAGAGGGGAATAGAGGCAGAACTGTTTTTAGATAATAGCACCGAAAAGGACCGGAAGATAATAGACGGATTGCCTTGTCAATTACCGGAAACGGTACTTGATGATAAGGATAATATTATGGTTGTAGTGGCTCTCAGAAATTGCCAGAGTGCGCTGGAACAATTGCAAAAGCTTGGCTTTACCAATATCATAATCCGGCAGGAGATTGATGGAATATTAACAGATAGAAGCAGGAAACAGGTGAAAGTATGAAGTGGACAAATAAAGGACACGAATTTGATACAGTTTATCAGAATATAGAAAAAAAGGATAAATTCTATTTATTCGGAGCTGGTGAATATGGAGAAGCAGTTTATCAGGAATTAGAAGATAAGCTTTCGGTTGCAGGTTTTATTGATAACAACCCGGAAAAACAAAAAGAGCATTATCTAGGAAAACGTGTATTTGATTTAGAGGAAATTGATAATGAAAATGCCGGAATTATTATAACAGTATCACCTTATACCAGAAAGCCGCTAATACAGCAGCTGATGACCAGTGGATATGTTTATAATCAGGACTTTTTTACAATGGAAATCTTCATGTCCGTTTATTTTGCATATCAGAGAGAAGAATTGTATATTCCATCCATTTCTTTTCTGCCGAGCACAAAATGTAATTTGAATTGTGAAGCATGTCTGAATTTTACACCATATATGAAAGAGCCGATGGTTCGTTCCTGGGAGATTGTGAAGGCAGATGTAGACATGTTTTTCCGGTGTGTGGATTATATTATGCTATTCCATATTAGCGGTGGAGAGCCATTCTTATATCCGCATCTGGCACAGTTGATAGAGTATATCGGAGAAAATTACAGACATAAAGTTCATTTCCTGCGAACAGTAACAAACGGAACTGTTTTGCCGAAAAAGGAGATACTGGAAGCCTGTAGAAAATATAATGTGGATGTTACCTTAGATGATTATAGGGAGGCTGTTCCGGCATCGGAAGAGAGATTTCAGGAGATTCAGAAGCTGTTTAAAGAATATGGAATCGTATATGAAATAAACAAGGTTGACAACTGGATTGACCTTGCACCGATGACAACAGATCACAGTGACTGGAGTGAACTGCGCCTGCAGAAGTGGTTTGAAGGATGTCATGTTCCATGGCAGGAGCTGCGCGGTGAAAAAATATACAGTTGTAATTATGCCAGTTATGCAGTTGTAGCAGGATTTATGGAAGAACAGGAAGATGAAGTATTTGATTTGAAAAAATATGACAGAAGCCGAATGAAAGAACTGATGGAATTCCGTATGGGCTATAATGAAAAGGGATATGTGGAATTCTGTAAAAGATGCAGCGGTTATGTCGATATTAATGATCATATTGTATCACCTGCAAAGCAAAAAGAAAGAAGTTAGGTCAGGAGGCAGAAAAAGTGGAAAAGCCAATAGTGTCAATTGTGATTCCGGTTTATAACGGAGCAAATTATATGAAGGAGGCAATTGATAGCGCATTAAATCAGACTTATCCGAATTGCGAGGTAATTGTTGTAAATGATGGTTCAAATGATAATGGAGCCACTGAGAAAATTGCATTATCCTATGGGGATAGAATCCGCTATATCAAAAAAGAAAATGGTGGAGTAGCAACCGCGGTAAACAGAGGAATAAAGGAGATGAAGGGTGAGTATTTTTCCTGGTTGTCTCATGATGATTATTATTATCCGCAGAAAATAGAAAAACAGATAGAAGCCATTGAAAAATCCGGAGATAAGACAGCAATTGCTCATTCTAATTTTGATTTTTTAAATATGACAACAGGAGAAAAAACCAGTGTGGACTGGCTGAAACAATATGATATGCAGCAACTGACGAACAGTAATTTTGCACCAGTTTTCCTGTGTATTCATGGATGCAGTATCCTGATACATAAAAGTCATTTTGAAAGAGTTGGCTTATACGATCCGGAACTGATTGCAACACAGGATTCTGTATTTTTGTTTCATGTAATGAGGGGACAGAAATCTGTATTTGTGCCGGAGAGTCTTTTTGTGGGAAGAATTCATGGAGAGCAGGGCAGCCAGACTTTGGCATGTCACAGACCGGAATATAATAAAATGTTTGAAAATTTCTGTGAATGGCTGACAGATGATGAAAAGATAAATATGTGTGGAAGTGTATTTAACTTTTATTACAGATTATATGTTTTGTTGAAACAGAGTCCGAAGGCGGATACCATACTGGGATATCTTAAGGATAAGCTGCTGGCATTTGTAGAGGATGAAATAATGTCAGATGGAAAAGGAGATATGAATCTCCTGTTCCCGGAATGGAAGGATAAAGGGGTAGATAGAATATGTTTGTTTGGCGCAGGGGATTATGGGAAAAGAATGCTGAATGAATTACAGTTGAGAGGATTTTTGGTACATTCTTATATTGATAATGATGAGAAAAAATGGAACACAAGAATCTGTGGTATTCCATGCTATGGAATGGATTATCTGGTGAAACATCAGGAACATACAGCGGTTATTGTGTCTGCACTGGCAGAAGATGAGATAAAACTTCAACTGAAAAAAAACAACATAAAATACATAAAAAAATATTCAGAGATATACAAAAAATTATTCTATTGTGAACCATTAAAATCAGTATTAAAGGAGAATTTGAAACATGAGCATGAAGTGGAAGCATAAGGGAAGAGAATTTGAAAGCATCGGCTATCAGTTAAAGGATAAGAAAACAATGATTATATATGGCGCAGGAGATTATGCAGAGGATATTCTGAATGTGTATGAGGGTTCTGAATGTAAAGACAGCTGGAAACTATGGCTGGTAGACAGAGATGAAAAAAAACAGCAGGAAGGAAAAAGAGGATATCGTGTAATGTCTCCGGAAGAACTCTGGAAGAAGGAGAAAGAGAATTACTTTGTAGTAATCTGTGCAACACCATCCGGAGCTGCAGAGATAAAAAAAGGTTTACTGGAACATGAAATAAAGGAAGAAGATATTTACGATTATAGTTATTTCCTTTATACATATCTTCCCATCTATTTTATGTATGTGAAGAATAAGCTGTTTTTCACATCGGAAAATATTATTCCAAGTACCGTTTGTGATTTGAACTGCAGAAGCTGTCTGAATTTTAACCCATATATTAAGAAACATATTGTGGACAGTCTGGAAGAAGTAAAAGCAGATATTGATGCCTTTTTTGGACAGGTGGATTTAATTTATCGTCTTCAGATTAGTGGTGGCGAGCCATTTCTTTATAAAGAGCTGGGACATGTATTGGAATACATTTATGAGAATTATAAAGATAAAGTGATTCGCCTTGAGACAGTGACGAATGGAACAATTGTACCATCTGATGAACTTTGCCGGATCTTAAAGAAATGCAAGGTAACGGTATTTTTAGATGATTACAGAAAGACCCTTCCAAATGGAGAAGCATTGTATGAACGTGTAAAAAATAAACTTAATCAGGAAGAAATTTCTGTTATTTATAATTATGCAGAAAAGTGGATTCGTATGTATTCTGAAAATTCAAGCCATGAAGAAGATTCAGAAGAGAAACTGGAAAGTTTCTATGAAAGATGTGGTAATCCGTGGTCAACACTTCGCAAGAAGAAGATAACAGGCTGTAATTATGCACATTATGCAGCAAAGGCAGGGATTTTACCGGATGATGAAGACAATTACTTTGTATTAACAGGCGAGGTAGACAAAAAAGCATTATTAGAATTCCGATTACGATACAATGAAAAGGGATATGTAGAATTCTGTAAAAAATGTGCAGGCTGGACATCCATTAATCCGAATCTGGAAGATGCAGCTATTCAGAAAGCAAAGGAGTAATTGTAATGAAATGGACAAACCGGGGACATCAGTTAGACCATGTAAAATCAATCTATGGAGAGAAAACTAAAATATATATTTACGGAGCAGGAATCTATGGAGCTGATTTGTATCATAGAATCAATTGGCTTGGAAATATAGATGGTTTTATAGACCGCAACGTAGAAAAACAACAGAATGGTTATCTGGGAGAGCAGGTAATTGCACCGGAAAAGATTCTTCAAAAAGTAGATGAGGAACATATTATTATTGTTGCTATGGAAAAAAAGGCTGCTGAGCAGGTTATGAGGCTGCTTAGAACGGCAGGATATATAAAGGCTCTCGATTGTTTTTATATCGAAGACTTTCTGGATTTTTATACCTATCAGCAATATGCTTTTTTTGCAGCCGATAAGTTAATGATTTCTTCTGTTTGTATGATTCCAAGTACAGTATGCAATTTAAAATGCAAGGATTGTTTGAATTTTTCACCATATTTTAAAAAGCATATTATACATGATTTTACCTTTGTAAAAAGAGATATTGATACGCTGTTTCGGTGGATTGATTATACTCCAAGGTTTCAGGTTTCCGGGGGAGAGCCTTTGCTGAATAAAGATTTGGGAAGGACACTGGTTTATCTGGATGAAAATTACAGAAACAGGATTGAAAGTATAGAAACTGTAATTAATGGAAGTATTGTACCGGGTGATGAACTATGCCGGTTGATGAAAGAACATCGTATAAAGGTTTATTTGGATGATTATCGTGAGAATGTACCTCAGTTAAGGGAAACCTATACACAAACAGTAGAAAAACTGGAAAAATATGGCATTGAGTGGATTGACAATTATGTTCCGGAATGGTTCAGTCTGGATGTGGAACATACAGAACATAGTGATATGACTGATTTACAACTGGAAAACTATTTTGATAATTGTGGCAGCCCGTGGAACTGCCTGGAAAATGAAAGATTGTACTCCTGCAATTTTGCACATTTTGCAGCGAAGGCAGGAATTATAGAAGAAACAGAAAATGATTACTTTGACCTTAAAGATTATTCAGAAGTCCGAAAAACGGAGTTACTTGAATTTCTACTGAAATATACTACAAAAGGTTATGTGGATTTTTGTAAAAAATGTGCAGGCTGGTCAGAGGCAAACTGTAATAAAGTGAAGGTTGCAGAGCAGATAGAATAGTGGTTATATGGAGGCATTTATGAAACAGTCTGAGAGAAAAAAAGTACAGTCTATTCTTGAAAATATACGAAAACAGCATAATATATTGGAAAGTCTGCCAGAGAAAGAAGTCTTTGCCCTGTTGGAAGAAAATCAGGGCACAATCATTGAACTGGGAAATTATGTGGAACAGAATATGGGACAGACAGCACCTTTTATCAGAATGTTGGAAGAGTATTGTGAGCTTGTATATCAGATGTTTCAGAGCATGAAAAAAAACAACAGACTTCAGGCAGCAGTGGAAAATAAAAAAGCAGGAAAAAAGCTGGAGCAGGCAGAAGATTATTATGTAAAGCATCTGCTGTATAGAAAATATGAAATATTGTTTCTGCCATATAAAGCAGCTATGTGGGATTCTATGGAAAGCATATATTTGGCTGCCGTACAAAATTCAAAGTGTAGGGTGTCTGTAATGCCAGTTCCTTATTACCTTTTGGAGGATGGAAAGAAAACAGCAGTATATGAAGGAAATCGATTCCCGGAAGGATTACCCATTGTAGATGCATATCAATATAAGCTTAAAGAGGAACGACCGGATGTAATCTTTATACATAATCCTTATGATGGATATAACCGGGTAACCAGAGTTGAGGAACAGTTTTACAGCAGTGAATTAATAAAATATACCAGCCATTTGTGTTATGTTCCCTATGATGTCGTAAATGAAAACAGTTTTAATGAGACGTATTGTATTGTGCCGGGTGTAAGAAATGCATGGAAGATTTTCGTACAGTCTGAAAAACTGAGAAAAATCTATGCAAAATATGTCGGGGCAGATAAAGTGGTTGCTTTGGGTTCACCGAAGATAGATAAGATTCTGAAAGGAAGAAATGGAGTGACAGTTCCGATGCAGTGGGAGAAAGTAATTGGAACAAAAACAGTATTTCTTTTGAATACGCATGTGTCACGGATTATCAATGAAAAGACAGGAGCATTTACTTTTTTGCGAAAGGTTGCAGAGTTCTTTGAAGAGCACAAGGATATCGTGCTGATTTGGAGACCGCATCCATTAAGTGAGAGCACTGCACTGGCAATGAACCGGAAAATATATGAGAAATATGAAGCAGTTATCCGGCAATTCAAAAAAATAGAGAATGTGATTTATGATGATACACCGGACATGCATTGTGCAATAGCGTTAAGTGATGCATACTTTGGCGATGGAGGTTCTTTGCTGACTTTGTATAAAGTCACAGGAAAGCCGGTTTATCTTCTGGATTCTGATGTTGATAATCTTAAAGTGACACCGGCAGAGCAGTTCTCTTGTGCGAATTTGACGGAATTGGAGCAGGAAGTCTGTTATGGATCGGGAAGAGCCTGTAATACATTGTTTGCAATCAACCGGAAGACGAAAACGGTACAATATATACGAAGTATTTTAGAAGAAAATCGTATGCAGGAAAATGCATATGGTTATGTGGTTTCTACAGAAGAGAAGATATTCATGCTGCCAAATTTTGCCAGACATATCGCAGTTGTTGATAAAAAAACAAAAGAAGTACATTATCTTCTAAACTATTACAAAAAAGAAGATGATTTAAAATGTGTTTCAGCAATAAGACAGGAGAATAAATTGGTAATTACACCACTTTTTTCTGGAGATCCGGTGCTTGTTTTAAATCTTGAGACAGAAGAAATAAAGAAAAGAGCGCTTCCGGAAGATAACGATAACCAGAGAAGCTTTTATTATGGTCAAAGCTGTATCAATAATGAAAAGTTGTATATTCCGATACGGACAGAAAACCGGATATTGGAAATTACGAGAGAAGAGGTTATCAGTCATAAACTGGAAAAAATAGATGGTGGATTCATGCAGTGCATATTCTGGGATGATAAGCTGTGGATACTTCCAGCAGATGGACAATATTTGCTGCAATGTAGTAAGGATTTTAGGCAGTTAAATAAGATTGAATATGATGAATTTATACCAATGGAAGACAAGGATAAGACATTTCTGTTTTATCGGATGGTACTGCAGAAAGAGAATTTATGGCTGATACCAAGAAATGTCCCATATTTTATTAAAATAGAGAAAAATGGAAAACCAACTCGAATTGATATAGACCATATTGAAGTGATAGAATATTTAAGACAGCATGAACAGCCATTTTCAGAGGCGGTTGCAGTAGAAGATAAAATATATTTTCCACCATTTATGCTTGCGGATTTCTATGTGCTGGATACGAAAGATAACAGTCTGAAAAAAGAACGTTTTCAGACGCAGCATACAGAAGAACTGGTGTCTCAAATTCTGGAATGTAAAGGAGAAAAAGAATATATTTACCGTTCTTCACTGTTTGGATTTTCTTATTTTGCAGATTTGGTAAGAAATAAGAAAGACATTTATGCAAAGCAGAGAAAAAATGCGGTACTGGATACTTTTGCACGGAATGATGGAAGTGCTGGAAAAGGAATTTTTGATTATGTTTGTAATGAAATAATGGATGCATCGGAGGAAGACTGACGTGAAATATTTAATCCTTGGAGTGAATGGAATGGCAGGACATATGGTGGCACAGTACCTGCTGGAACAAAAACATGATGTAACAGGGTTTGCAAAAAAAGAAAGTGCGATATGTAAGACAATCATAGGTGATGCCTGCAGGAAAGACGAGCTTTTGGATGCAATTACAGCTGATGATTTTGATGTGGTGGTAAATTGTATTGGAGTATTGAATACAGCAGTAGATAAGAAACTTTCGGATGGAATTTATTTAAATAGCGTATTCCCACATTTTCTGGCAGAAAAGTTAGAGAATACAAAAAGTAAGCTGATACATATCAGTACAGATTGTGTCTTTGAAGGTACAAAAGGAAAGTATACAGAAGAAGATCTGCCGGATGCAACATCCTATTATGGACGTTCTAAGGCATTGGGAGAAGTTTGTGATAACCGCAATCTTACAATCAGGACTTCGATTGTAGGACCGGAATTAAAGGAAAATGGAATCGGACTTTTTCACTGGTTTATGTTGCAGAGAAATTCTGTGAGCGGATATAAAAATGTAATCTGGTCCGGTGTTACAACCTTACAGCTGGCAAAAGCAATTGAAGCAGATGGAAAGAAGAATCAAAAAGGACTTTACCATCTGGTAAATAATGAAGAGATCAGTAAGTATGCATTATTGGGATTGTTTAATCAATATTGCAGAGAAAAGAAGATTGAAATAAAAGAAAATTGTAGTATTGTTAATAATAAGTCATTGGTTAATACGCAGGATGAAATTTTTGAAGTACCGTCTTATGAAAAGATGGTAGAAGAAATGGCAGAATGGATACAGAAACATCCACAGCTTTATCAACAGTATAAAGGAGTATAGCATAATGAAAAAATTGAAAGTGATGACAATTGCCGGAACAAGACCTGAATTGATTCGATTATCAGAAATTATAAAGAAAGCAGATTTGTATTTTGAACATATATTTGTGCATACCGGTCAGAATTATGACGCAAGGTTAAATGATATTTTTTATGATGATTTAAAATTAAGAAAGCCGGATTATTATCTGAATGTAGTTGGAGACAATCTGGGAGAAACGATGGGAAATATTATTGCAAAATCCTATGAACTGATGCAGAAGGTAAAACCGGATGCATTGCTGATACTGGGGGATACCAATTCCGCATTGACTGCAATTTCTGCAAAACGTTTAAAGGTTCCGATTTTTCATATGGAAGCGGGAAACAGATGCTTTGATGAGAATCTTCCGGAGGAAACCAACCGACGTATTGTAGATCATATTTCGGATGTCAATCTTCCATATACAGAACACGCAAGAAGATATCTGATTTCAGAAGGAATTCGAAAAGAACATATTTATGTAACCGGTTCTCCGATGAAAGAGGTGATTCTGGCACATCAGAAAGAAATCGAGGAAAGCAATGTGTTGACTACTCTTGGACTGACAGAAAAGAATTATATTGTTCTTTCAGCACACAGAGAAGAAAATATTGATAATGAGAAACATTTTGAAAGTCTGATGAATGCGGTAAATAAGATGGCAGAAAAATATCAGATGCCGGTTATTTATTCTTTGCATCCAAGAAGTGCCAAATTTGTAGAACAGCGTAATTATCAGTTCCATCCACTGGTAAGGAAAATGCCGCCATTTAATTTTACCGATTATAGTGCGTTGATGAAACATGCTTTTTGTGTGGTATCAGATAGTGGAACTATGCCGGAAGAATCGGCGGTCAGTCATTTCCCGGCAGTATGTATCCGCACTTCTACCGAGCGGCCGGAAGCATTGGACAAGGGCTGTTTTGTAATTGGTGGGATTACAGAAGAATCTTTGTTACAGTCTGTTGATATGGCTGTGAGAATGGCTGAACTGGGAGATTTTGGAGAAGCAGTTCCGGATTATGAAGCCGTAAATGTTTCTTCAACTGTAATAAGAATTGTTCAGAGCTATACACGCATTATTGACGATAAGGTCTGGAGGAAATAGCACATGAGATACACCTGTAAAACCAACATAAATGAATTGAGAACTTCCTATGACTATCTGGTTGGCTGGGGTGCCGGAAGGGATGAATATGACAGACGATATAATTTAAGCCTGTATCAATTGGATTATATGATTGATGCAGCCAAAGAGAACTGGGGGAAAATCCGCTGTGGCATAAAGATGGAATCCGAGGAAATATTAAAGAATCTTGTCGGAAAAAAGGTCTGCTTTATTATATATCCGAATATTGAACTGGAGATAATGCCGGAAATAGAAAAATACCTCAAAGAGTATGATTTTATTGCATCCCGATTAATTGACTGTCCACAGGCACCGTATTTACATTCTTATGCAACTGCAAATGAAGATATTATTTTTACACAATTGATAGAGGCACTGGGAATAAAGAATCCACTATATGTTGACATTGGGGTCTGCCATCCGGTAGTCAGAAATAATACTTATCTTCTATATGAAAAAGGTTATACCAATGGCATATTAATAGAGCCGAATGGAAATATGTGTGAACTGGCACAGATATATCGACCAAAGAATAAAATTGTTGAGGCGGGAGCCAGTGGTGACGAAGGTGGAATTCTCCGCTATTATATGAATCATCAGTCCAGCTTGAAAGGTTATAATACATTTAACCAGGAGGTTGCAGAACGAGAAGGATTTGCAGACAATTATAAGGATGTTCCGGTAATGAATATCAATCGTATTCTGGAAGAAAACTGTACCAAAGCCCCGGATATTATTGACATTGATACAGAAAGCATGGACTTTGAAATATTGGAAGCTTTAGATACAGATCGTTTTCGAGTAAAGCTGATTTGCGTAGAAGTATGGGGACGGGAAGCTGAATTTTCACAGATGATGGAGAAAAAAGGCTATGTTCATTATATGTCTACGATAGAAAATACACTTTATATTGCAAAAGAGGCAGCAGAGCAGCTAAGAAACAGGAGGATTAGATAGATGGGATTCTTTACAGACAAAACATTGATGATTACAGGTGGAACCGGCTCTTTTGGAAATGCGGTTCTGAAAAGATTTTTAGATACCGATATCAAAGAAATCCGTATTTTTTCGCGAGATGAAAAGAAACAGGATGATATGAGAAAGTTGTATAATAATACAAAAATTAAATTCTACATTGGAGATGTTCGTGACATACGAAGCGTACAGGATGCAATGCATGGTGTAGATTTCATATTTAGTGCAGCTGCATTAAAACAGGTTCCGTCCTGCGAATTTTTCCCGATGGAAGCGGTTCGAACCAATATAATTGGTACAGATAATGTATTAACAGCAGCAATTCAGGCGGATGTGCAGAAGGTAATTTGTCTTTCTACTGATAAGGCTGCATATCCGATTAATGCGATGGGTATCAGTAAGGCGATGATGGAACGTGTTTTTGTGGCAAAATCAAGAACAACAGATGTGACTACAATCTGCGGAACCCGTTATGGTAATGTAATGTGCTCCAGAGGTTCTGTTATTCCACTGTTTATCGATCAGATAAAGAGCGGAAAGCCGATTACAGTTACAGACCCTGAAATGACACGTTTTTTAATGAGCTTGGATGAGGCTGTGGATTTGGTAATGTTTGCGTTTGAAAATGCAAAGCCTGGAGACATTATGGTGCAGAAGGCTCCGGCATGTACAATCGGAGTTCTGGCACAGGCCGTAAGAGAACTTTTCCATGATACCAATGAAATTCATTATATCGGAACAAGACATGGCGAGAAAAAGTATGAAACTCTTTTGACCAGAGAAGAATGTATGCATGCATTTGACCTTGGAAATTTCTATCGTGTTCCGGCGGATAACAGAGATTTAAATTACGAACAGTACTATGAAAAGGGTCAGGTAGAGAAAGCAAAATTAGAAGAATTTACATCGGATAATACCACGATTCTGAATGTAGAGCAGGTAAAGGAAAAACTGCTGTCATTGGAATATGTTCGTAATGAACTGGAAAATATGTAATTTAAGAGGAAATACATATGTATTACATCAATGAAAATATTAAGGATTTATACAGAGTAAAATTTCATGATAACCGGGAAGGTGTACTTCGACTGGATATGAATGAAAATCCGGGCGGACTTCCGGAAAAAGTGTTTCGGCGGGTGATGGAAAAAATCACACCGGAGTATCTTGCAACATATCCACAGAAAGATAGACTTATGGAAGCAATTGCGAAACATGATGCATTGCTTTATGAAAATATTTCTGTAACGGCGGGGTCAGATGAGGCAATGCGGCTGATATTCCAATGTTTTGCAAAAGCAGGTGGGAAAGTTGTTACAGTTGCACCGACCTTTGAAATGTATGATGTATATGCCAAAATGTTTGGAATGCAGCATGTGATGGTAGAATATCACGATGATTTTACGGTTGATGTAAATGACATTTGTAAAGAAATAGACACTCAGACCAATATTGTTGTATTGCTGAATCCCAACAGCCCGATTGGAACGGTATATAAGGACAATGAAATAGAAGAAATTATAAGAAAAGCGCAAGAGATGGGGGCGTTCGTAGTGATTGATGAAGCCTATCATTATTTTTATAAAAAGAGTGCTATTTCTTTGGTTAAAAAATATGACAATCTTATGGTGCTTCGGACATTTTCCAAACTATTTTCCATGGCAGGACTTCGAATCGGATATGTTGCGGGATGTGAGCAACTTATTTCCTATATTGAAAATGCGGAGTCAACTTTTAATGTAAATAATGTTGCGATTCTGTTTGCACTGGAAGTGATCCAGGACAGTGATTTGGAAAAGAAACTGAAAAAAAAGGAGCGGGAAGGCAGACAGTGGCTGTTAAAGAAACTGGAAAAGAAAGAGTATACCTGTTATGCCGGAGAGGGGAACTATATTCTGGTGAAGCCGGTAAAACCATCGGCAGAGGTTGTGGCAGAATTAAAAGAAAAAGGAATCTGGATTCGGGATTATAAGAAGGGTGTATTGAGTGGATGGATACGGATTTCCACCGGAGCAAAAAAATACATGAAACAGTTTTGGGAGGCATTTCTTGAAGTTGAACGGTCGTAAGAAAGATATAGTAGAACAGAACAACACTGAAATCATATTATCGGATCAGGAACTGCGTAAGTTGCAGTTGGATTTATTGGAGATGCTGATAGAAGTAGACCGTATCTGCCGGAAATATCAGATTGCATATTCGCTGGACGGAGGAAGCCTGCTTGGGGCAGTGCGTCATGGAGGATTTATTCCATGGGATGATGATGTAGATGTCATTATGCGAAGAAAAGAATATCAGAGATTTTATAAAGCGTGTAAAAGAGAACTGGATCAGAAACGTTTTACTTTGCAGGAATACCGGACAGATAAGAACTATCGCTGGGGCTATGCAAAGCTGCGGCGTAAGGGAACAGAATTTGTCCGGCTGGGACAGGAACATATGCAGAGCACAAGAGGAATTTTTCTTGACATATTTGTAGTTGATAATGTTCCGGATGGATATATTTTAAGAAGGCTGCATTATATGGCATGCTATGTAATTCGTAAACTGTTGTATTCTGAACTGGGGATGAAGGCAGCTTCTTCCGGATTGAAAAGGAAGTGGTTTGGCTGTTTATATCGTGTAGTTCCAAGAGATACCATATTTTCCTGGCGGAATCGAATTGCCGGAAGGTGTAACAGGAAAAGGACAACATTGGTCAGTCATATGACATATCCTTATCCGCATGGAAAATATGGTATGCCGGCAGAGTGCTTTGATGAAATGATGGATATGCAATTTGAAGGATATTCTTTCCGGGTGTTTAAGGAATATGATAATTATCTGAGGGAATTATATGGAGATTACAGGAAACTTCCTCCAAAAGAAGAACGAAAGGCACATTTAAGTGTATCCAAAATTCAACTGCTAGAGCCGGAAGATATTTTCTCAAAAGAAGAATTAAATCGACTGGGTTATTATGTGAGGGAGGAAAACAAATGAATATTGCATTATTGATTGCAGGTGGTGCAGGTACAAGAATGAAACAGGATATTCCGAAGCAGTTTCTTACGGTAAATGAAAAACCTGTTATTGTATATACATTAGAGGCATTTCAGAAACATGTTGAAATAGATGTTATTGCGGTAGTGTGTCTGGAAGGATGGGAACATGTATTAGAAGCATATGCCAGACAATTTAATATAACTAAATTACAACATATTTTCCCGGGTGGAGACTGCGGACAGGCATCTATCCGAAATGGAATTTATGCATTGGAAAAAGAATATGAAAAAGATGATATTATATTGATACATGATGCGAACAGACCAATGGTATCGGCAGATATTATATTAGACTGCATTGTGAAGACAAAACAGTTCGGAAATGCAATTCCGGTTATTCCATGTGCAGAGGCAATGCTTGAAACAGAAGATGGCATGGTATCTACGGGAAGTTATCCAAGGGAAAAATTAAAGCGGACACAAACTCCGCATGGATTTAAATTAGGGGATATCTGCCAATTGCATCGAGAAGCAGAAAAAGCAGGAATAACTAATTCGGTGGCTTCCTGTACATTGATGATAGAACTGGGAAAACAGGTGCATTTTTCCATGGGCTCAGAGAAGAATATAAAAATTACAACAGTGGATGATGTTGATATATTTAAGGCACTGCTGCTGGCAAAACGGTCAGAGTGGTTAAAGTAGGAAGGCAAAATGAGCAGATATAACAGCGAGACATATCGGAAAGATTTGCAAAAAACAATTGAGTCAACCAATGATATCTTAAAGGCGTTAGAAGGAAAAAAAGTATTGCTGACTGGTGCAACTGGATTGATTGGTGCTGCGATTGCAGATTTATTAATCTGGTACAACAAGGATAGAAATGTGCCGGTTGAACTATATGCAGCCGGTAGAAATGAGAAACAGATAGAAGAAAAATTCAAGCCTTATGAAAAAGCAGCCTGGTTCCATATTGTTCCATATGAAGCTACTGGAAAAATTAAATTTGAATGCCCGGTGAACTATATTATTCATGGTGCAGGAATTGCCTATCCGAAAATGTTTACTCAAAGTCCGGTAGAAACGATGCGGGTAGCATTATATGGAACAGATCAGATATTAAAGTATGGAGTGGAACAGAAGATTCAGCGGATGGTATTTATTTCTTCCAGTGAAGTGTATGGAAAACATGCAGGTGAAAATCCATTGGAAGAGTCGGAATATGGATATATAGATTTGCTGAATCCGAGATCTTCTTACTCTATGGGAAAACGTGCAGCAGAGACAATGTGCATCAGTTATGCAAAAGAATATGATCTTCATGTTACAGTTGCACGTCCAGGACATATTTATGGACCTACAGCTCGGAGAGAGGATAATCGTGTATCTTCCATGTTTGCATATGATGCAGCAGATGGCAAGAATCTTATTATGAAAAGTAATGGTACGCAGATAAGGTCCTATTGCTATGCGTTGGATTGTGCATCAGCAATTTTATTTTTACTTTTAAAAGGAAAAAAGGAACTGGCATATAATATTTCAAATAGAAATTCCATTATGTCTATAAAAGAGCTGGCAGAGCAATTTGCAAAGGAAGCAGGGGTTCAGGTGCAGCTTCAAATTCCCAAAGAAGAAGAACGACAAGCATTTAATCCCATGGATAATTCCAGCCTGAATGGGGAAAAGCTGGAGTTGCTGGGCTGGCAGGGACTTTTTGGTGGAGAAGAAGGTACGGCACATACAGTAAGAATTATCAGAGAAGGAAGACTATAAGATAGCAAAGGAGCCACCCCATGAATATTTTGGTTTACCGCTGGAATTCCTACAACTACATAGACATCATTGCAACATTCCAATCCATGGGACATCAGGTGGATGTAATTGAGCAGGAACTGGAAAGCTATGATGAGGATGAAGTGTTTGCGGCACGTTTGCATGGTATCTTGCAGCAGAAAAACTATGACTTTGTCTTTACGGTGAATTATTTTGCAGTGATTTCCGGAGTATGCCAGCAGATGGGGATAAAGTATGTATCCTGGAGCTGTGACAGCCCGCTGCTTAGCATGTATCACAAGAATGTATTCTTGGACTGCAATTATTTCTTTCTCTTTGATAAGACCAATTATCTAGAATTCAAGGGAATGGGCATAAAACATATCTGGCATCTGCCGCTGGCAGTGGATACGAACCGGCTGGATGAGCTATTTGCACAGGATACTATGGATAAAATGCAGTTAGCAGAAACAGATAGTGGGAATGCCTCAAAACATTCGGTGCGGGATTTTGCAGGCGGGATTTCTTTTGTAGGAAATTTATATGAGAAGAACAGCTATGATGAACTGGAAAAAAGGTTCCCGGAATATTTGCGGGGTTATTTTGATGCTGTCATGGAGGCACAGCTTAATATCAGCGGCGGCAATATAATCGAACCGATGTTGACTGCGGATATCTTAGAGCGTGTATCGGAATATTTTGAACTGAAGAAATCGAAGGATTCTTTTTCTGATCTGGGGCTGGTATTTGCAACAACGGTGCTTGGATTTAAAACTGCTTCTTTGCAGCGGCAGCGTGCATTGCTGGCGCTGGTGGCTAAATTCCCGGTAAACCTTTATACAAATACAGGCGGAGATACTTTGCTTCGGGTAAAGAATTGCGGCTCAGTAGATTATTGGTCGGAGATGCCGAAGGTATTCCACTATTCGAAAATCAATCTTAATTTTACGATTCCGAATATCAAGAGCGGGTTGCCTCTACGGATTTTTGATGTACTTGGTGCAGGTGGATTCCTGTTGACCAATTATCAGGCAGAATTACCGGATTATTTTGAAATTGGAAAAGATTTGGCTTGCTTTGAATCCGAAGCAGAACTGGTAGAAAAATGCAGCTACTATCTTACCCATGAGGAAGAACGACAGCAGATAGCAAAGAACGGTTATGAGAAAGTGAAGAACTGCTGCAGCTATCGGAAACGTTTGAAGTTTATGTTGGAAAAGATTGGGGAGGAGTAGAAGATAGTGGATTTATAAAAAAATTAGAGACGCTTTACAGTGTTTTTAGAAACTTGTATTGTATATGCTTCGACGGTTATGTTACAATAGCTACGAAGCATATTTTTTCATAATTTTGGCAATATGCAAAAAGGAATCCGTATAATGCCTCATTTCATAGAATCAATGAACACATCTTATATTTCTTGAAAAATTCATGCTTTAAACTCACAAAAAAAGCAGGATTTTTTTAGAAAACTCCTGTGAAAAATTGCATAGGAGGAAGAACGAAGTGCCAGCATTATCAATGTTTTATGGAATTATTGTACGCATGCAGAGTGAAAAAGGTGGAAAACATAGTAAACCACATATTCATGCGTTGTATGGAGAAGAGGAAATTGTAGTTTCGCTGAATGGAGAAGTATTGGAAGGCAAGTTCCCTAATCGGCAGTTAAAAATGCTATTGGCATGGATGACAATCCATGAAGATGAATTATATGCCAATTGGAAAATGCTAAGTGAGGGAGAAGGCTATTTCCGGATAGCTCCATTAAAATAATGGAACAGAACAAGGAGGATATGAAGATGCTTAGACCAACGGCTACAAGCGTTCGGGCGGAAGAAGGTTATATTCTTGATGTTGAATTTGATAATGGAGAAAGAAAGCGGTTTGATGTTAAACCATATATAAAAGGCTCGTGGTATGGAAAATTGGAGAACCCGGATTACTTTAGAAGGGTAAGAACAGATGGATATACTGTTGTATGGCCGGAAGGTCAGGATATCTGTCCGGATGAATTGTATACACAAAGCACCAGCTTCGCAAAATAAAGAACATAACCTGCTACCGGCGGCAAAAAAATAAGACCTGATTTTTTCCACATGTAAAAGTCAGGTCTTATAAATATTTATCCAGCATCAAACCAGAGTACATAGACGTAATATAAGGTGTGGCAAAATTCTTGCCCGGGTTCTTGTAAGCAACAATTACTTTGTCCACGTACTGCATCGGATTTAAGGAAGCCTGGTTGGCTTTTGCACTTAAGGCATTCTTAAAGCGGTTTAATACATGGAAACTCTCGGCGGCATCATCCGATTCGACAGCGTCCGCCAGTAAATCCCGGTCAACGGAAATAGTAGAATCAGAATTTATAATAAGTCCGATGGCTTCAAAATCATTTTTAAAATGCTGTGCAACACCGCTCATATCAGAAAGCAGCTTCTGGCTGGTCGGCTGCGACTCGCGGTATTCATTAGCGGTATCCACCATGGAATTATAGGAATCCACCAGTTCCTGAATATTATCGGCAACGGCATCCACATTTGCTTTAAAACCAAGGGTAGCAGGTCTGCCTTCCGGGCTGACCGCTTTCAGGTGTACTTCAAAAGTATTGTTGATGGTAAACGTATTGGAATAGGAACTGTGTTCCGTACCGTTTAACAGAAAAACGGAATTGGAAGCTGCATCCGTAACCTTGTTAATACCAAGCTTATCCATTGCCTGTATGGATTCGTTGGAAGTTCCCGGCAGAATCTGGAACAGAAAATCTTCGTCATCCTTAAGACCGGTCTGTCTGGAAGTTAAGACCAGGGCACTGTGGCCGGAGTCATCTTCTTTAACATCTGCGTGAATGCCAATGCTGGCAGTATTGAAAAGCTTTGCCAGCTTATCCTGGACACTCCGGTTGGTATCATCCGGATTTACATTGAACTGGAACTCATAGGAAGCACTGCTGGTATTCAGATCAAAGGAATAACTGCCTGGTTTAAAAGCAAGCTGGTCATCCTTTAAGTAATTACCGTAGTTTAACTGCGGAGAAGCAAGCTTCTTGATTTCCATCTGAAAGCTGTTGGTATTCTCGCCGGAATCTCCGTTTCCAATATAATCTGCATCAACAATATCATCCTGATCAGAAACGGCAATTTTTTTCTGAAAAGCCTCTGCAAGACTGTCACCGGTGGATAAAGAAGCAATGACATTTTTTAAATCACGGGCATGCTCTTTGATATCGATAGCAAACTTCTGTGCATCAGCAGAATCTTTTATTTTGTAAAGAGGGGATTCTTTATTGATTTTTACAATATTATTGTAAACAGAGCGCAACTCACTCTTCTTGTGGGAATCATACCGGGAAACGGTAGACTTGCCATAAGTTGTAAGATAATAGTTATACATATTATCAAGAATAGCAGATGCCATAAATAACCCCCTCCTTTCTTCCATGAAATGTGCATCTTCTTAATGCCGGGGTATAGTAAAATCCATTTATACATATCTAATATAGCATAAAAATAAGAAAAAGTCATCTACAAGATATACAAAAAATGTTGCAAAAACGCTAGATTTTGTGGTAATATATGTACTGGATTACAAGTTTACAGAGAATGTGAAAAAAGAGTTGACGCTCCATGTGGTTTGTGCTATCATAGACTAGCTTGGAAGTAAGTCTTTTTTTTATGCCTAAAAATAGGCATAGAAAACACAAAGAAAGTAATGGAGGTGGAAGTTGTGCGCACAAAGATTACATTAGCATGCACAGAATGCAAGCAGCGTAATTACAACATGACAAAAGACAAGAAAGCTCATCCAGACAGAATGGAGACAAAGAAGTATTGTAGATTCTGCAAGACTCATACATTACACAAAGAAACAAAATAATTTGTGAATGCGTGACAATGAGCAAAAAGAAAAGGAAGTGACAAAATGGGAGAAACCGAAAACAAGAACACAGCAGTAAAAGAGAGCTGGTTCGCCGGTCTTAAGGCTGAATTCAAAAAAATCATTTGGCCTACAAAAGAATCACTTGCCCGTCAGACAACAGCAGTTGTTATTGTGTCAGTTGTACTTGGTCTGATAATTACACTTCTGGATACAATCATCCAGTACGGTGTGAATTTTCTAGTGAATTTATAATGGAGGCATAGGTGATTATGGCAGAGGCACACTGGTATGTAGTTCATACCTATTCAGGTTATGAGAATAAGGTCAAAGCGAACATCGATAAGGCAATCGAGAACCGGCATTTAGAAGAGCAGATACTCGAAGTCAGAGTACCGATGCAGGATGTTGTCGAGCTTAAGAACGGTGCGAAAAAGCAGGTTCAGAAGAAAATGTTCCCGGGATATGTGCTTATCAATATGGTCATGAATGATGATACCTGGTATGTGGTAAGAAATACCAGAGGCGTAACCGGATTTGTTGGACCGGGATCTAAGCCGGTACCACTCACTGACGCTGAAATGAGACCACTGGGAATCAAGTCAGACAACATTGTCGTAGATTTCGATGAAGGCGATACCGTCGTTGTAATCGGTGGTGTGTGGAAGGACACCATCGGTGTTATCCAGCGTATGGATCACGGAAAACAGATTTGTACGATTAATGTGGATTTATTTGGCCGGGAGACTCCGGTCGAGATTAGTTTTTCAGATGTAAAGAAGATGAATTAAAGGAGGCAACCTCAAATGGCAAAGAAAGTAGAAGGATATATCAAATTGCAGATTCCTGCCGGCAAAGCAACTCCGGCACCACCTGTTGGACCTGCTTTAGGTCAGCATGGTGTGAATATTGTGGAATTCACAAAACAGTTTAATGCAAAAACAGCAGATATGGGAGATACAATCGTTCCTGTAGTTATCACTGTTTACGCAGACAGAAGCTTCAGCTTCATTACAAAAACTCCTCCAGCAGCAGTACTGCTGAAAAAAGCCTGCAACTTAAAGAGTGCATCTGCAACTCCGAACAAGACAAAAGTTGCAAAGATTTCTAAAGCTAAGCTTCAGGAAATCGCTGAACTGAAAATGCCAGACTTAAATGCTGCATCTGTTGAAGCTGCAATGAGCATGATTGCAGGAACAGCAAGAAGTATGGGAATCGAAGTAGAGGACTAAATGGAAACGTGGGAGGGTACCACTCCCGATAATACCACAGGAGGTTATTTAGAATGAAAAGAGGAAAGAAATATTTAGAAGCTGCAAAATCAATTGATAGAGCAACTTTATATGATCCGGCAGAAGCAATCGGACTTGCAAAGAAAGCAGCCGTTGCAAAATTTGATGAGACTATCGAAGTTCACATTCGTACCGGATGTGACGGACGTCATGCAGATCAGCAGATCCGTGGTGCAGTTGTATTACCACACGGAACTGGTAAAGCTGTAAAAGTATTAGTATTCGCAAAGGGAACCAAATTAGACGAGGCTCAGGCAGCAGGTGCTGATTTCGTTGGTGGAGAGGAATTAATTCCGAAGATCCAGAACGAAGGATGGCTTGACTTCGACGTTGTTGTTGCAACTCCTGATATGATGGGTGTTGTTGGACGTCTTGGTCGTGTACTTGGACCGAAGGGCTTAATGCCAAACCCAAAAGCTGGAACTGTTACTATGGACGTTACCAAGGCAGTAAACGATATCAAAGCCGGAAAAATCGAGTATAGATTAGACAAAGCAAATATTATCCATGTGCCAATTGGAAAAGCATCCTTTAGTGAAGAACAATTAGCGGACAACTTCCAGACTCTTATTGATGCCGTAAACAAAGCAAAACCGGCTACATTAAAAGGTCAGTACATGAAGAGCGTTTCTGTAGCTCCTACCATGGGACCGGGTGTAAAAATCAACCCACTGAAGCTTGTTTAGTTTTTGTTATTGACATCCAAGATATTAATTGCTATAATAGCAAAGCATATTGCCGAAGACAGTAGGTGCCGTAAGGCGTAACCGTAGAGAACCTACCGAGGAAATGCAGATACTTATGTATTTGTAAATGAGATTTCAAATCCTCTCTGTCTTCCACAGAGAGGATTTTTTAAGGTAATGTACCTGTCTTTCGCAAGATGAAAAATAAAGAAGGAGGTGCACGATTCGTGGCAAAAGTAGAACTTAAACAGCCTATCGTACAGGAAATTTCTGAGCAGATTAAAGATGCACAGTCAGTAGTAGTCGTTGACTACCGTGGACTTACCGTTGCAGAAGATACTCAGCTGCGTAAGCAGTTAAGAGAAGCTGGTGTTGCTTATAAAGTATATAAGAATACATTAGTTAATTTTGCAATCAAAGGAACTGATTTCGAAAGCCTTTCCGACGTATTGGAAGGACCAAACGCATTCGCAATTTCAACAACAGATGCAACAGCACCTGCAAGAGTAATTGCTAAATTTGCAAAGACAGCTCCTGCACTTGAGATTAAAGCCGGCGTAGTAGAAGGAACCTTCTATGATGCAGATGGAATGAAAGCAATCGCTACAATCCCATCCAGAGAAGAATTACTTTCCAAATTCCTTGGAAGTATCCAGTCTCCTATTACAAACTTCGCTCGTGTTATTAATCAGATCGCTGAAAAAGGCGGCGCAGCAGACGTAGAAGTTAAGGCAGAAGAGGCAGCACCTGCAGAAGAAGCTCCAGTAGAAGCTCCTGCAGAGGAAGCTCCAGCAGCAGAATAATCTGCAAACCAATCAATTTATTGAAAACAAAACCAAAAACGGAGGTAAATTAAAATGGCTAAATTAACAACAGCTGAGATGATTGACGCTATCAAAGAGTTAAGCGTATTAGAGTTAAATGAATTAGTAAAAGCTTGTGAAGAAGAGTTCGGTGTATCCGCAGCAGCAGGCGTTGTAGTTGCAGCAGCAGGTGGAGACGCAGCAGCAGCAGAAGAGAAGACTGAGTTTGACGTAGAGTTAACAGAAGTTGGACCAAACAAAGTTAAGGTTATCAAAGTAGTTCGTGAAGCTACTGGCTTAGGCTTAAAAGAAGCTAAAGACTTAGTAGATGGCGCTCCTAAGATCGTTAAAGAGCAGGCTGACAAAGCTACAGCTGATGACATCAAAGCTAAATTAGAAGCTGAAGGTGCTAAAGTAACATTAAAATAATTTTTAATTCACAACTGAATTAGAAATGATAGGAATCGGATTCATAGAAATATGGATCCGATTTTCTTGTAGTTTATAGGACTTTAGACCTATTGACGAAAAAAGGAAATATGTAATAATAGTAGCGTAACTTGAAAACAATATAAGAACAGGAGATTAGTTATGAACACAGGACTTAAGGTATGGCTCTGGATTGTATTTGTAATCAATATCATTTCCGGAGTAATGATGATTCCGTTAATGCTCATTCAGCCACTGCTGATTGTCAGCCTCATTGCAGAAGTGCTTATTATCGTAGGTGCCGGCCTGATTTTGTTTGCACAGAAGAAGGTTGGATTCTATCTGATGATTGCATGTGCAGCAATCGGTCTGGTAATCAACATCTTTGGCGGGGTTGGAGTGGTAAAAAGTATCATCAGCGCAGTATTGTGCCCACTAATTACATACTTATTTATGCAGAAAGACTGGGACAGCTTCCGGTAAAGATGAACTCCACCTGAAGAAGCTGGCACTGGCAGCTTTTATGGATGATGGACAATGAAGAGACCTTCTGGCAGAAATGCCGGGAGGTTTTTTGCTTTATAGAAAATATTTTTATAAAAGTGATAGATTTAAGACATCAGATTCGTAATAATAAGTGTAGCTGCAAAAATGCAAACCATGGTGCATGAAGCAAAAGGCAGGATAACAATGAAGATAACAGAGAAGAATTATATTCAGCAATTACAATTGCATAATGAAGAAGCATTGATTTATGTCATAGATATGTATGGTGGATTGCTTAAGGCGGTCATCCGGAAACACTTATTTACCATGCCACAGAAACAGGAAGAATGCATGAACGATGTGCTGCTTTCCATCTGGGAACACGCAGCATCCTTTGATGATAAGAAGAACAGCTTCAAGAACTGGACGGCAGCCATTGCCCGGTACGAAGCCATCGACTATCTTAGAAAATATAAGCGGGACTTGGAACAGCTTTGTATGGATGATGTGACAGCGGCGGAAAATGACAGGATGTTAGAACAACTGATAGAAGGGGAATTAAGCCATGAAGTAGAACAATTGCTTTTGTGCCTGAAACCTCTTGACCGGAAAATATTTATGAAATTATTTGTAGAGGAAGAATCTGTAGAGCAGATAAGCGAAGATACCGGACTTCCGAGAGATGTCATTTACAACCGGGTATCCAGAGGAAAGCGGAAAATGAGAAACATGTATTTGAAACAGAAGGAGGCATGAAGAGATGAAAGACGATAAAATCTATGAAATGTTAAATGATGCGGAAATTGATTTGAATGAATATGAAGTAGAAGAGTTATCCTCCGAAGAAAAGGAACGGTATAAAACGAGAATCCGGATGGAGGTAAAACGTATGAATAGGGAAACAAGGAATAAGAAAAATAAAAATATAAGAAAAATTGCGGCAGGAATGGCAGCAGCCTGTGCGGTTGCAGTAGGAGTAGCAGGATTTTCTAATTCTGCACTGGCAGACAGCATCTACAGCAACACAATCGGAAAACTGATTGGCGCAACACAGGGAGATAAAGATGAAAAGGAACTTTCGGATATCTATTCTACCATTGGAAAAGAGTCCACGGAATTGGTTTCGGATAATCAGTGTGTGCTGGAAACAGACCAGAGTGGAGTAAAGATAAGCGTTTCGGATGTGTATTGCGATGGTTACCTGCTTTACTACACAACCACCCTTAGCACAGACAATGAAAAACTGAATGAATCAGATTGGATTATGGGACCGCAGAGTGATAAGGTGATGGAAAATGTTTCTATCAATGAAACACTGATTCAGTCGGCAATCGGGCAGCCTTTTGAAAAGGCAGAGGACGGAAGCTATGTGAAGATGGAACAAATTGATTTATCAACATTGACTGATGAAAATGATAATCCGATTGATATTTCGGACTTGAAAGATTTTACCATAACCTGGAGCATAGACACATTAGAAGGCTATCTTTCCGATGCATGGGATGAAAATGGAGAATATCAGACCACCACAAAAGTAAGCGGAGACTGGCAGCTCTCCTTCCCGGTGCATGTGGATACTTCCAAGAATGAGACCATCGCAGTAAATAAAGAAGATAATGGTGTTGCAGTAAATCAGGTGATCAAAACCGGTGCCGTCTTGATCGTTGACATGCAGCTCCCGGATATTACCGGCGCACCGTACAATGACCCATATAATGACCCGGATATATTTATTACCGACGAAGCAGGCAATGCAATGTGGTGGTTAGACGGCCGGTTTACCCCAAATGAGGATGGAAGCCAGAGTGAACGGATTATGCTGCTTTATAATGGAGAGAGTACAATCCATATATCCGTAACCAACAAAAATGGTGCAGGTGAAAGTATTGCAGAACTGGATGTGGACTTAAAATAAAACCGGAAGCAATAAAATAGATAATGAAATATGTAATAGAATAGAAAAATAAAGAAAAAAGCAACTATGGGATGCAAAGAAAAAAGCATTTCATGGCTGCTTTTTCTGATGTTAGGCAGTTATAAAAAACGCAGATGGCAGGCTGCATCACTGCGAGGATGAAAATTATTCCCCAATATTGAAAAATATATGCATATTGTGCGAAAATAATGCTTGACTTTAGAAAACTACTTGTGGTATCATATACGTTGCACTATTGTGGTGAGGTGGCTTTACTATATCCTTTTTTAGGAAATGAAGCCCAAAGAATATAATTTGCTGAAATTTAGTGGATTGAGAATAAAAAACGAGAGGTGAAACGTCAATGGAGAAAAACAGAATACGTCCGGTGAAGGCTGGAAAAGGCATACGTATGAGTTACTCAAGACAAAAAGAGGTATTGGAAATGCCAAACCTGATTGAGGTCCAGAAGGATTCTTATCAGTGGTTCTTAGACGAGGGCCTGAAAGAAGTGTTTGCAGATATCTCTCCGATTGAGGATTATAGCGGACATCTTAGCTTGGAATTTGTGGATTTCACATTATGTGAGGATGATGTGAAGTATACAATTCCGGAGTGTAAACAGAGAGACGCAACTTATGCAGCTCCTTTGAAGGTAAAAGTCAGACTGTATAACAAAGAAACAGATGAAATTAATGAACATGAGATTTTTATGGGCGATTTACCTCTCATGACAGAGACCGGAACCTTCGTTATCAATGGAGCAGAGCGTGTTATCGTAAGCCAGTTGGTTCGTTCCCCTGGTATTTACTATGGCATTGCGCATGATAAAGTAGGTAAGGAACTCTATTCCTGTACCGTAATCCCGAACCGTGGAGCATGGTTAGAGTATGAAACAGACTCTAATGATATTTTCTATGTACGTGTTGACCGTACCAGAAAAGTGCCAATCACAGTATTACTGCGTGCATTAGGACTGGGAACCAACCAGGAAATTATAGATTTATTTGGCGAAGAGCCAAAGATTTTAGCATCTTTTGGAAAAGACGTTGCTACAAGCTACGAGGAAGGTCTTCTGGAATTATATAAGAAGATCCGTCCGGGCGAGCCTCTTTCTGTTGACAGTGCAGAGAGCCTGATTACCGCAATGTTCTTCGACCCAAGACGTTATGACCTGGCAAAAGTAGGTCGTTATAAATTTAACAAGAAGCTGGCATTTAAGAACCGTTTACGTGGGAAAGTGCTGGCTGAAGATGTTGTTCTTGAGACTACCGGAGAGGTAATTGAAAAAGGAACAGAGCTGACCAGAGAGCTTGCAGAAGAGATTCAGAACGCAGCTGTTCCGGCAGTATATATTGCTACAGAAGAAAGAAATGAAAAAGTTCTTTCTAATATGATGGTAGACCTCACTACCTATGTTGATGTAGTACCGAAGGAAGTTGGTATTACTGAGCTGGTATATTATCCGGCATTAAAGAAAATCCTGGATGAAAATGAATCCTTGGAAGATATCAAGGAAGCAATTCGTAAAAACGTATCTGAACTGGTTCCAAAGCATATCACCAAGGAAGATATTTTTGCATCCGTTAACTACAATATGCACTTGGAGTGGGGCATTGGAAATGACGATGATATCGACCATTTAGGTAACCGTCGTATCCGTGCCGTAGGTGAGTTATTACAGAACCAGTACAGAATCGGACTTTCCAGAATGGAACGTGTGGTTCGTGAGCGTATGACCACCCAGGATCAGGAAGGAATTTCTCCACAGAGCCTGATTAATATCAAACCGGTAACCGCAGCAGTGAAAGAGTTCTTCGGATCTTCCCAGCTGTCACAGTTCATGGATCAGAACAACCCGCTGGGTGAGCTGACACATAAGAGACGTTTATCTGCATTAGGACCAGGTGGTTTATCCAGAGACCGTGCCGGATTCGAGGTTCGAGACGTACACTACTCCCATTACGGAAGAATGTGCCCGATTGAGACTCCTGAAGGACCGAACATCGGACTTATCAACTCACTGGCATGTTATGCAAGAATTAATGAATATGGTTTCATTGAGGCTCCATATCGTAAGATTGATAAAACAGATCCTAAGAATCCGCGTGTTACAGAAGATGTTGTATACATGACTGCAGACGAAGAGGATAATTACCATGTGGCACAGGCGAATGAAAAGCTGGATGAAGAAGGACATTTCGTAAGAAATTCCGTTTCCGGCCGTTATTTAGACGAGACACAGGAATATGACAAGCAGATGTTTGATTATATGGACGTATCTCCTAAGATGGTATTCTCTGTTGCTACCGCATTGATTCCGTTCTTGCAGAACGATGATGCGAACCGTGCGCTGATGGGATCTAACATGCAGCGTCAGGCAGTACCTCTTCTTACCACAGAAGCTCCTGTAGTAGGAACCGGTATGGAAACCAAGACTGCAGTAGACTCCGGTGTATGTGTAGTTGCAAAGAAATCCGGTACTATTGAGAAATCAGAGTCAAACCAGATTACCATGAAGAATGATGATGGAACAAGAGACGTATACAAACTGACCAAGTTCTCACGAAGCAACCAGTCCAACTGCTACAACCAGAGACCAATCGTGTTCAAAGGTGATCATGTAGAAGCTGGAGAAGTAATTGCTGACGGACCATCTACCTCTAATGGTGAGCTTGCTCTTGGAAAGAACCCGTTAATCGGATTCATGACATGGGAAGGTTACAACTACGAGGACGCTGTTCTTCTGAGTGAAAGATTAGTACAGGATGATGTTTATACATCTGTTCATATTGAAGAGTACGAAGCAGAAGCCCGTGATACTAAATTAGGACCGGAAGAAATTACAAGAGACGTTCCTGGTGTCGGCGATGATGCATTGAAAGACCTTGATGAAAGAGGAATCATCCGTATCGGTGCAGAAGTTCGTGCCGGTGATATTCTGGTAGGTAAGGTTACTCCAAAGGGAGAGACAGAGCTTACCGCAGAAGAGAGACTGTTACGTGCCATCTTCGGTGAGAAAGCAAGAGAAGTAAGAGATACTTCCTTGAAAGTACCACATGGTGAATATGGTATCATTGTAGAGGCGAAAGTATTTACAAGAGAAAATGGTGACGAATTATCCCCTGGTGTAAATCAGGCAGTTCGTATTTACATTGCACAGAAGAGAAAAATCTCCGTTGGAGATAAGATGGCTGGACGTCATGGTAACAAGGGTGTTGTTTCCCGTGTACTTCCGGTAGAAGATATGCCATTCCTGCCGAACGGCCGTCCACTGGATATTGTATTGAACCCATTGGGTGTACCTTCCCGTATGAATATCGGTCAGGTCCTGGAGATTCACTTAAGTCTTGCAGCGAAAGCACTTGGATTTAACATTGAGACTCCTGTATTTGACGGCGCACGAGAGATTGATATTCAGGATACCCTGGAACTGGCAAATGATTATGTCAACTCCACCTGGGAAGAATTTGAAGCAAAATATAAAGATACATTGCGTGAAGATGTAATGCAGTATCTTTCCGATAACAGAGACCACAGAGAATTATGGAAGGGCGTTCCGATTTCCCGTGACGGAAAGGTTCAGCTTCGTGACGGACGTACTGGAGAAGAATTTGACTCACCGGTTACCATTGGCCACATGCATTACCTGAAACTGCATCATCTGGTAGATGATAAGATTCATGCACGTTCTACCGGTCCTTACTCCTTAGTAACGCAGCAGCCTCTGGGTGGTAAAGCTCAGTTTGGTGGACAGCGTTTCGGAGAGATGGAGGTTTGGGCACTGGAAGCTTATGGTGCATCTTACACATTACAGGAGATTCTGACTGTGAAGTCCGACGACGTGGTTGGCCGTGTGAAGACATACGAAGCAATCATTAAGGGTGACAATATCCCTGAACCGGGAATCCCAGAATCCTTCAAGGTACTTCTCAAAGAACTTCAGTCCCTTGGTCTTGATGTCAGAGTATTAGACGAAGACCGTAACGAAGTTGAACTGATGGAGACCAGCGAATATGGTAACACAGATTTGAATTCCATTATCTCAGGCGATAAAGATTTCGCGTTTGAAGACAGCGAGTCCTTCGGAAAGATGGGCTTTACCAAACAGGAATTTGATTCTGAGAGTGGAGAACTCAACAACGTAGAAGAAGAGGAAGAGGATGATGACGCAGGCTTCGATTTTGACGATGCTGCCGATGAAGTTCTTGACGAAGAATAAATAGGAAGGGAGTGTCATTAATGCCAGGAACAGTAAAACAGGAAACTTACCAGCCGATACAGTTTGATGCAATTCAGATTGGTCTGGCATCACCTGAGAAAATCAGAGAGTGGTCCAGAGGAGAAGTTAAGAAACCTGAGACCATTAACTATAGAACTTTGAAACCGGAAAAAGACGGATTATTCTGTGAGAAGATTTTTGGACCGAGCAAAGACTGGGAATGTCATTGTGGTAAGTACAAAAAGATTCGTTATAAAGGTGTTGTCTGCGACCGCTGTGGTGTTGAAATTACCAAAGCCAGCGTTCGTAGGGAGCGTATGGGACATATCGAGCTTGCAGCTCCGGTATCCCATATCTGGTACTTCAAAGGAATTCCATCCCGTATGGGATTAATCTTAGATCTTTCTCCAAGAACATTGGAGAAGGTTCTGTACTTTGCTTCCTATATCGTACTGGATGCAGGTTCTACAGATTTATCTGTAAAGCAGGTATTATCCGAGCAGGAATATCAGGATGCAAGGGAAAAATATGGCAGCTCTTTCCGTGTTGGAATGGGTGCAGAAGCCATTCTTGAGTTATTACAGGCAATTGACCTGGAAAAAGACGCAGCAGAGCTGAAAGCAGAATTAAAAGATGCTACCGGCCAGAAACGTGCAAGAATCATCAAGAGACTGGAAGTGGTAGAATCCTTCCGTGAATCCGGAAACAAACCGGAGTGGATGATTATGACCGTTATCCCGGTTATCCCACCAGATTTACGTCCTATGGTACAGCTGGATGGTGGACGTTTTGCAACATCTGATTTAAATGATTTATATCGTAGAATTATCAATAGAAACAACCGTCTGAGAAGATTGTTAGAGTTAGGTGCACCTGATATCATCGTTCGTAACGAGAAGAGAATGCTGCAGGAAGCAGTAGATGCCCTGATTGACAACGGTAGAAGAGGAAGACCGGTAACCGGACCTGGTAACCGTGCTCTGAAATCTCTGTCCGATATGCTGAAAGGTAAATCTGGACGTTTCCGTCAGAACCTTCTTGGAAAACGTGTAGACTACTCTGGACGTTCCGTTATCGTCGTAGGACCGGAACTTAAGATTTATCAGTGTGGTCTGCCAAAAGAAATGGCAATCGAGCTGTTTAAACCGTTTGTTATGAAAGAGCTGGTTGCAAACGGAACTGCACACAATATTAAGAGTGCAAAGAAGATGGTTGAAAGATTACAGCCGGAAGTCTGGGATGTCTTAGAAGACGTCATCAAAGAGCATCCGGTTATGCTGAACCGTGCTCCTACACTGCACAGACTCGGTATTCAGGCATTTGAGCCAATCCTGGTAGAAGGTAAAGCAATTAAGCTTCACCCATTGGTATGTACCGCATACAACGCCGACTTCGACGGAGACCAGATGGCTGCCCATTTACCACTGTCACAGGAAGCACAGGCAGAATGCCGTTTTATGCTGCTTTCACCGAACAACCTGTTAAAACCTTCTGATGGAGGCCCTGTAGCCGTTCCTTCACAGGATATGGTTCTTGGTATCTACTATCTGACACAGGAAAGACCAGGTTCCTTAGGAGAAGGTGGATACTATAAGAGCGTAAACGAAGCAATTCTGGCATATGAGAACCAGGCACTGACCTTACATTCCAGAATCCATGTGCGTGTTCATAAGACCATGCCGGATGGAACTGTTAAGACTGGTGTCGTTGAGTCAACACTGGGAAGATTTATCTTCAATGAAATCATTCCTCAGGATTTAGGTTTTGTAGATAGAAGCAAGCCTGAAAATGAACTGGTACTGGAAATCGATTTCCATGTGGCAAAGAAACAGTTAAAACAGATTCTGGAAAAAGTTATTAATACACACGGAGCAACCAAGACCGCTGAAGTATTAGACGATATTAAGTCCATGGGTTACAAGTACTCTACAAGAGCAGCTATGACCGTATCTATTTCAGATATGACAGTACCGCCTCAGAAACCGGAAATGATTGCAAAGGCTCAGGATACGGTAGACCGCATTTCAAGACAGTACAAACGTGGTCTTATTACAGAGGAAGAGCGTTACAAAGAAGTTGTTGAAACATGGAAAGAGACTGATGATGAGCTGACAGAAGCACTGCTTTCCGGTCTGGATAAATACAACAACATCTTCATGATGGCAGATTCCGGAGCCCGTGGTTCTGATAAACAGATTAAACAGTTAGCAGGTATGCGTGGTTTGATGGCTGATACAACCGGTAGAACAATCGAGCTGCCTATCAAATCAAACTTCCGTGAAGGTCTTGAAGTATTGGAGTACTTCATGTCCGCACATGGAGCCCGAAAAGGTATGTCCGATACTGCGTTACGTACTGCCGATTCCGGTTACTTAACCAGACGTCTGGTAGACGTATCACAGGACCTGATTGTCCGTGAATCTGATTGCTGCGCAGGCACAGGAAGAGAGATTCCTGGTATGTATGTCAAAGCATTCATGGATGGAAAAGAAGAAATCGAAAGTCTTGAAGAGCGTATTACAGGAAGATTCTCCTGTGAGACAATTTGCGATAAAGATGGTAATGTGCTTGTAAAAGCAAACCATATGATTACACCAAAACGTGCTGCAGCAATTATGAGTAAGGGTGTAGATGAGAATGGAGAGCCATTAACCAAGGTTAAAATCCGTACCATTCTTACCTGCCGTTCCCACATCGGAGTTTGTGCAAAATGTTATGGAAGCAATATGGCTACCGGTCAGGCAGTACAGGTTGGTGAAGCAGTTGGTATTATCGCAGCTCAGTCTATCGGAGAACCTGGTACACAGCTTACCATGAGAACATTCCACAACGGTGGTGTTGCCGGTGACGATATTACACAGGGTCTTCCTCGTGTCGAGGAGCTGTTTGAGGCAAGAAAGCCTAAGGGACTTGCAATTATCACAGAATTTGGTGGTGTTGCAACCATTAAAGATACCAAGAAGAAACGTGAGATCATTGTAACAAACAATGAAACAGGTGAGACTAAGACTTATCTGATTCCTTACGGTTCCAGAATTAAGATTATGGATGGCGCAGTATTAGAGGCTGGTGATGAACTGACCGAAGGTTCTGTAAATCCACACGATATCCTTAAGATTAAGGGCGTACGTGCCGTACAGGATTACCTGATTCAGGAAGTACAGCGTGTATACCGTCTGCAGGGTGTTGAGATTAATGATAAACATATCGAGGTTATCGTTCGTCAGATGTTAAAGAAGATTCGTATTGAAAATAACGGAGATTCTGAGTTCCTGCCAGGAACATTAGTAGATAATCTGGATTACGAAGAGATGAATGAGCAGTTAGAGGAAGAAGGCAAAGAGCCGGCAGAAGGTAAACAGGTATTACTTGGTATTACCAAAGCATCTTTGGCAACCAACTCCTTCTTATCAGCAGCATCCTTCCAGGAGACAACTAAGGTTCTGACAGAAGCAGCTATCAAGGGCAAGATTGACCCATTGATTGGTCTGAAAGAGAACGTAATTATCGGTAAGCTGATTCCGGCTGGTACTGGTATGAAGCGTTATCGTAACATCAAACTGAACACAGATGTAAACGAAGAGGAAGAACTCTCCTTTGATGATTTTGACGGATTCGATGAAGCACCTGTGACAGATGAAATCGAAGAGACAGAAGCAAAAGAAGAAGTAACTGCTTCTACAGAAGAATAAGAGTCAGTTCTGTGAACTGGCAGAGTTAATGGAAGGGAAGCTCTGGCTTAATAGGCCGGAGTTTCCCTTTCGAGTTAGAGATTCTTTTAAACTTTTATACAGGTGGTAGAATAAACAAACGAGGAAAATCCAATGAAAGTAATCGTAGCAATAGATTCATTAAAAGGCAGCTTAAGTTCCTTAGAGGCAGGAAAAGCAGTGGAAAATGGTATTAAAAAAGCAATACCAACAGCAGAAGTTATGATAAAGCCGGTTGCAGATGGTGGAGAAGGAACAGTAACAGCCCTGACCACCGGATTGCAGGGCAGTCTGGAAAAGGTAGCGGTAACAGGACCTCTTGGACAGAAGGTCGAGGCAGCGTATGGTATCCTGCCGGATAAAACAGCAGTCATTGAAATGGCAGAAGCCGCCGGACTGCCACTGATGCCAGTGGATAAACGAAATCCAATGGAAACCACTACTTATGGTGTGGGGGAACTGATAAGCCATGCCATGGATAGAGGCTGCCGTAAGTTTATCGTTGGAATTGGCGGCAGTGCCACCAATGATGGCGGTGTCGGAATGCTGCAGGCTTTGGGGTGTCATTTTTATAAAAAAGATGGAATCGAAATAGGATTTGGAGCAAAAGAACTGAAAGACCTGGAAACGATAGATATGGAAGCGTTGGATAAGAGGCTGAAAGAATGTGCTTTTGAAATAGCCTGTGATGTGACCAATCCATTATGTGGCACAACAGGAGCCAGTGCTGTGTTTGCACCACAGAAGGGCGCAGACGAGACCATGGTGGTAAAACTGGATGCGGCATTAGCTCATTTTGCTGATGTAACAGAAAAGGCTTTAGGCGTAGACAACCGGAACATGCCGGGAGCCGGAGCAGCAGGCGGACTGGGCTTCGCATTTGCATCTTATCTGGGCGGGGATTTACGTCCGGGCGTAGAGATAGTATTAGATGCGGTATTGCCGGAGAAAGAATTAAGTGAAGCTGATATCGTAGTGACCGGAGAAGGAAGATTTGACGGACAGACTGCTATGGGAAAAGCGCCGGTTGGAATTGCAAAGCGGGCAAAAGAAAAGGACTGCATGGTACTGGTATTTGCCGGCAGCATTGAACCGCAGGGCGTCCGGAAAGTGCAGGATGAAATGCAGCTTGTAGATGGAGCATTTCCAATTTTACCAGGTGTGATGACATTGGAAGAAGCCATGCAGAAGACAGTGGCATATGAGAATATGAGCTATACGGCAGAGCAGGTATTCCGGGTGATTGGAAACTGTCAGAAGTGACGAAATTTGCCGGTGTAATTTGGCAAATATTACGGCTTGTAATTACTGAATTTGCATGGTAACATAAATGTATCAATTGAGAACAAGATTGTAACTCCTTGGAGGCATTACTTGTACAGCTTTTCGTTGTATGGTGCCAAAGAGGAGCTTTTTTGTTGCAGCAAATGGAAATTTCCGAGAGGATTGTTATCCTGGAAACAGGAGCATTACCCAAAGGACATAGTAAAGCGCGTGCTATGTGTTTTGGGTATTTTTTGTTCAAAATGATTGTTATAAAACGAGGCAGCAGAAAGGAGAGTGTTTCATATGCAGAGTAAATTTGAAAAAATAGCGGAAGAAATACTGGAAAGAATAGGGGGAGCAGCAAATATAAGTAATTGCACACATTGTATGACCAGACTGCGGTTTACATTAAAAGATACCAGCCTGGTGAAAGTAGAGGAAATAGAGGCATTACAGGGAGTACTGGGCATAAAAAATGCAGGAGGACAGTTTCAGGTAATCATCGGAAAAGATGTAAATGATGTCTATGACTGTGTCTGCAAAATTGCAAATATCAAAACTACAGAATTAGATATTACAGATGGAGAAGAGGCTGGAGAAAAGAAAAAAATCGGACAGCAGATATTAGATTATATCAGCAATGCATTCATACCATTGGTTCCGGCACTGGTTGGTTCCGGTATGTTAAAGGGATTCCTGTCCTTGTTTACTTATTTAGGCTGGCTGGATGCAACCAGCGCAACGTATGCTGTATTGTCAGCAGCAGGAAATGCAGTATTTTATTTTATACCACTTTTAATTGCATATAATACAGCAAAATATTTAAAAGCAAATATTGTTGTTGCAATGGTTATCATGGGAGCGTTGATGGAACCGAATTTTACGGCACTGGCAGGAGCAGAAGACCCATTAACATTATTTGGACTGCCGCTAACGGTAATAACATATTCTTCCATGATTATACCAGCATTAATTATAGTACCTATACAGGCTCAGCTGGAAAAATTACTGAAGAGGTTTATTCCAAAATCAATCCAGTTATTATTTGTGCCACTGATTACCATTTTTGTTATGGTGGTATTGAGTGTATTGGTAATTGGCCCGGCATCCAGTGAATTGTCCAATCTGATTGGAAAGGCAAGTAACTGGCTGAATGATACCAATGCAGTTTTGTTTGGAATTCTGGTAGGTGGAACTGTTGGATATCTGACTATTCTTGGTGTACATATGGCACTGGTACCTATTATCATGTTGAATTTTACAAATATGGGAGCTGACCCGGTATTGGCATTTATGAGTGCAACCTGTTATGCACAGATTGGAGTGGCATTTGCTATCTGGTTCAGAAGCAAAGACAAGGAAGTAAAATCTCTTGCAGGAGCAAGCGGAATTACCGCATTACTTGCCGGAGTGACAGAGCCGATTCTCTTTGGCGTATGTATGAAATATAAACGTTCTTATGCAGTGATTGGTATTGCCGGAGCCCTGGGCGGTATGATAATGGGGATTTTCGGATGTAAGGCAATGGGATTTGTCAATGCAGGGATTTTAGGATTATCCGGATATTTTTCAGATACATTTAGATTCTATTTACTGGCAGCAGCAGTAAGTATGGTCGCAGGATTTATTTTGATGGCAGTGTTTGGATTTGGTAAAGGAGAGAGAAAGGATGCAGCAAGATAAAGGAAGCTTTCCGGATGATTTTCTGTGGGGTGGTGCTGTGTCAGCGTGTCAGACAGAAGGCGGCTGGAATGTAAATGGAAAAGGAGCCAGCATAGCAGACTGTATGGCATTGGGAGATAAGGAGGAGGGGAGAAAATGCTTCCCCTCCTTAGATAAAAAATATATTTATCCATCCCATTATGGAAATCATTTTTATGAGCATTATGAAGAAGATATCAAATTATTTGCAGAAGCAGGATTTCAATGTTTCCGGATGTCTGTTGCGTGGACAAGAATATTCCCAACGGGAGAGGAAGAAACTCCGAATCAGGCAGGCTTAGACTACTATAGAAGCGTGTTTGAAACCTGCAGAAAATATAAGATAGAGCCGATAGTTACAATTCTGCATTATGATCTGCCATTGGCACTTGCAATGAAATATGAAGGCTGGAGTAATCCAAAGCTGATCCCGCTATATGAAAAATATGCAAAAACCATAATCGATGAATATGCAGATCTGGTGGTTTACTGGATTCCTTTTAATGAGATAAACTGCCTGACACTGCCGCTTGGAACAGTATTTGGCGGTGGAATAATCGAAAAAGAAGGATGCAATATTTTGCCGGAACAGGATGACATGGAAAGAAGATATCGGTGTTTGCATCACCAGTTTCTTGCGGCGGCATGGGTAAGTGCATATGCCCATGAAAAATATCCACATATCAGGGTTGGTACAATGATTGCCTATTACTGTACCTATCCTTATTCCTGCAGACCGGAGGATGTAAGAATGGCACAGGAGCATCATAAGATTCACAATCTCCTTTGCCTGGATGTGCGGTTAAAAGGAAAGTATCCATGGTATATGAAAAAATTTTTCCGGGAAAATAAGATTTCGATAACATGCAGTAAAGAAGAGAAAGAACTTTTGCAGAAAGGAACAGCCGATTTTTGTGGATTCAGCTATTATTTTTCGAACTGTATCAGTGGACAGCAGGGATTGGAGTCCTCCATGGGAAATCTGATGGCAGGAGTGAAGAATCCATATTTAAAACAAAGTGAGTGGGGCTGGCAGATTGATGCAGAGGGACTTCGGATTGCTTTGAATGAATTGTATGGAAGGTATGAAGTCCCGCTTATGGTATTGGAAAATGGTCTGGGAGCACGAGACCATATAGAAAATGGAAAAATTCAGGATACCTACCGCATTGCCTATTTAAAGGAACATATAAATGCCGTAAAAGAAGCACTGGAAGATGGTGCGGATGTGAAGGCTTATACGGCGTGGGGATGTATAGATTTAGTAGGTGTGAGTACAGGTGAAATGGATAAACGCTATGGAATTATTTATGTAGACTTTGATAACAAAGGAAATGGAAGTGGAAAGAGAATTCCAAAAGAATCTTATTACTGGTACCGTCAGGTTATAGAAAGCGGGGGGAAAGAGAGTTTATCATATGAGAGAAAGAGATAAAATAAAGCAACAGTTTGAATATTTTGTCCAGGGTCTGGAAAAGAATGATGCGAAGTTCTGGGAGGTGGTCATTGCCAAAGATTGCAGAATGCAGTCGGAAACGGTTGGAGATGCGGAGGGATTTGATGCAGTCAAAGAGAAATTGGTCTGGAGAGGACCAAAGCTGGATTTCAGCCGGTACCGGATTTACAATACATGTATTTTTCAGGAAAAGGATCAGGCGGTGCAGTCGGCATATGTGATTGCAACAGTGGGAGTGAAGGAAGATTATTATTTACACTGGTTTACATTTGGCGGACACTATCTGATAAACTGGATAAAGGAAGATGCGATATGGAAAATGAGTAGTCTGAAATACTGCCATGATATGGAATGCGGAAATACATCCTTTGTCCGTGGATGGTGGAAGTTAATTGATTATGATATCTGGACCGGCTATAAAAAACATCCTGTTATTTCAAAAGAGGAAGCACCATGGCGGGTAATGGACAATGGGGAAGACTGGACAGAGGAAGAAAAGATTGCAGATCTGTTCTGCCGGTATGCATGGGGGATTGATGAGGATGACTTTGAGATTACAGCATCGGTTATGACAGAGACGATTCAGTCGAATATACCGGGAAACTCCTTTGAAGGAAAAAAGGAACTGCTCACTATGCTGCAGGGAAAGCGGAAAAAGGAAAACAGTATGTCGCATGTGGGAAAGATTGTGTCGATAAAGCAAACCGGCAATGAAGCAGAAATGGTGGTATGGCGGTATGAACCGCACAGAATCGGCACAAAATTTACCCATGCTGGTAATATTGATACTATGTTTTATTCGGTAGACTACCTGTGGCACCTGAAAAAAGAGGATGGCAGGTGGTTGGTAACAGGAATCGATTATAATATTGGTGTATTTGGTGAAAAAGATGATGGAAGATACTATCAGTAACGTAGTATAATAGAGAAAACTCATGTGGAGGAAAAAGCGATGCTTGCAATTAAGAAAATCAATAATAATGTAGCAGTATGTAAAGATGGGAATGGTTGTGAATTAATTGCTTTTGGAAAGGGAATTGGATTTCCACAGATGCCATATGAGATAAAACTGGAAAATATAGACAGGACATTTTACAATATCAGCGCACAGTACATGGGACTGATGAATGAACTGCCGATGGATATCATAGAATTTACAATGAAAATACTGCCGGTGGTACAGAGCAAGCTGGATTATGATTTAAATCCAAATCTTGTGCTGACACTGGCGGACCATCTGGCATTTGCAATGGAGCGGGAGAGGAAGAAAATTTATATTGAGATGCCGCTTATTTATGACATGGAGCAGCAGTATCCCATGGAAATGAAATTGAGCCGGTATATTGTGGCACAAATGGACAAAGTATTTCATGTGAAATTAAAAAGAAATGAATTATCAGGAATTGCCATGTCTATCATAAGTGCAAAGATTACATCCGAGCAGAAGACAAATGGAACGGATAAGATTGACTTCGAAGGCGTATTGAAGGATATCGGCCGGATTATAGAAAAGGAGCTTCATATCGTGGTAAATAAAGAATCCTTTGATTATGCCAGATTTGCAACTCATATAAAATATCTTTTGGACCGGATTTGCAGCAAACAATATATTGATACGGATAATATCACACTGTATCAGAATCTCAGGGAAGAGTTTGCGGATATTTCCAGATGTGTGGACTGTATTATAGAATATCTGAATCAGAAATTAGATTGTGAAGTAACAGAAGAGGAAAAAATGTATCTGATTCTGCATGTAAACCGGATTTGCAGTAAGGAAAAATGTGCAGAAGAAACAGAGGATGGGAAAGGAAATAGATAATGTTTTTTAAGAAAAAAGAAAGTGGAGAAGAAATATTTGCTCCGATGAATGGAAAATATATCGAACAGGCACAGATTCCGGATGCAATATTTGCAGAAGGAATGCTGGGAACAGGATGTGGTATCTGCCCGGAAGATGGCACCGTTTATGCACCGGCAGATGGTAAAATCGTTTCTGTGGCAGAAACTGGACATGCCATTGGAATAGAGACACCAAAGGGTGCAGAACTGCTGATTCATATAGGTATGGATACAGTGGAACTGAATGGACAGGGCTTTGAAGTATTTGCAAAAGAAGGGGACAAGGTAACAAAGGGACAGAAACTTATAAGCTGTGATCTGGAATTTGTGAAATTAAAAGGATTTTCTACAGTTACCGCATTGGTTGTCACCAATGCTGCTGAATTTAATGAAATTTATTTTGAAACAGGAAAAACATTTCCTGCCACAGCTTTGCTGGGCGAAGTAAGAAAATAATTTCAGGCGAGTTCCTTATATCCTAATTCATACAGTAATTCATTTACATCTGAGAGTGCACAGTTCCGCTGCAGGGAAAAGATAATCGCGCTGTCCCGTTCTATACGGGCATAGAGAATGGGATATCCGGTGGCTTTTAAAAGATTCTGTACTTCCGTAAAGGATAAATGCATGGCAAAGCAGAGAGCAAGCACTTTGTCTCTGGAAGGACGCTTGCGTCCATCAAAAATCTGATAATAGTAGTTACGGTCAAGACCGCTTTTCCGAATGAGAGAAGGCAGGTCTTGATTTTTTGTATGAATCAGCTGATTGAGATAATCGGAAACAGAGACCTGTACCAGCTCTGGTTCTTCCTGCTCGGTATAATCGGAGAAGGAAGGCGTATTTTTTAAAATATCTAAAAGTTCCTGCGTTGATTTTTTCATTTGGCGAATCCACCCATTTCTGCTATAGTGATATTGATTATCATAGAATGTAGAAGATAAAAATGCAAGAGAAAAAGGGAGTCTGACAGCAATGAGCGAAAAATTATACCAGGAGTTTCAAAGAAAACAGCAGGTGCCATTGACGATATTGGGAGGTAAGATGCCTTATCAGACGCAGCTGGTGCAGGACACTTCCACGGGAAGGATTCTGGTTCAAAAAATTATAAAGAAAGAAAATATTCCCATTTATTGTAAATTACAGAACCTGCAAAGTCCACATCTTGTAAGAATCATAAGCTGCAAAGAGCAGCAGGATGTGGGCGTGATATTAGAAGAATATATCAGCGGAGAAACACTGGATGAAAAATTGCGGCGATATGGGACAATGCCGCCGGAACTTGTCGGAAATTATGCACAGCAGCTGTTGGAGGTGCTGGAGCAGATTCATGCACAGGGAATTGTACATCGGGATATTTCACCGAAAAATATATTGATTTCCACAGATGGAGTTGTAAAATTACTGGATTTTGACATTTCTCGGCAATGGAAAATGAACCGGAATGCAGACACAACGATTCTTGGAACGGTTGGCTTTGCATCTCCGGAACAGTATGGTTTCCTTCAGACAGATGCAACGGCAGATATTTATGCAGTGGGTGTCCTGATGAATGTGATGTTAGAGGGCGTGCTGCCGAATGTACGGCTGACAGGGAAAAAACCATTCCAGGGTATCATAAAAAAGTGCATAGAGATTGACCCACAGAACCGCTACCAGAGTGTCAGTGAACTCAGGCTGGCATTTAAACCGGAGAGACAAATGCCCCAGGGGAAGCAGACGATTCTTCCGGGCTTCCGGACCGGAGTTGTCTGGAAAGAGATACTGGCAGTTTTTATTTATCTGTTTCTGATTATAGGCAGTATACAGTTTATGATGATGTATGGTAAAACGCCGGCCGCTTTTGGACTGGAAGCAATTGCGGTACTTATCTATGCATGGCTGTCCTGCGCGGTGGGATTCAATTTCCTGCTGTGGGATACCAAAGTTCCGGGAATCCGTTCGCTTCAGAAACCGGTACGGATAATCATCCGGATTATCCTGGCACTTATCCTTTTCTATTTTGGAATGCTACTGGAAAATTATGTAAAATTTACGCTGCTTGGGCTGACATCACAATAGAAATTGCCTGGCAGGAAGAGACAGGAAAATGATTGACATAAAAACGATTTAAAAATGTATGCCGTCAGCATACCACAAAACCTTCCGACTCATATATGATTGTCTCATACATAAGATTTATGAAAACGGGAGGCATAAGATGGAAAAAGTAAAGAAACCAATTTATAAGAAATGGTGGTTCTGGGTAATTATCGTTGTAGTCGTATTTGCAATTGCAGCAGGCGGTGGAAGCAGCAAGAAGGATTCGGATAAGAATTCTGTTACAGACACAGAACAGGCAGAGAGCGGCAAGAGCAAAGATACTGATAAAGATGCTGGGAAGGAAGATGCTCCGGAAGAAGATTTATCACAAATCGAGACGGACTATACGCTTGGAGCAGGACATTACACAGCAGGTGTTGACCTTCCAGTTGGTAAGTGCAATCTGACAGCAGTAAGCGGAAATGGAAATGTCAGCAGCAGTAATATGTTTAATGGCGGCATCAATGCAATGTTTGGCGTGGATGATGGGAACGGACTTTATGAATCCTCTTTTAATGGATTGAAAATGAAGGAAAACGTGGAACTTAAGATTTCAGGAGATGTAGTAGTACAGGTCAGTTATACAGAAGTAACCGGAGGCATGAGTGGAAGAGAATATGATGAATCAGCAGCAGTGGAATTAGGCAGTGGCAATTATACGGCAGGCACAGATTTCCCGGCAGGAACTTATACCGTAACAGCTGTGGATGGAACCGGAAACGTCAGCACATCAAATTTATATGATGGAGGAATGAATGAGATGTTTGGCGTAGATGATGGAAATGGTCCCTATACACCAGAAGTGAAAAATGTGGAACTGAGTGATGGCGTGGAATTGAAGGTAAGCGGAGTAAACATTCGCCTGGTTCCAGTGAAAGAATAGTTTGGATTTCAGAAAGCAGAACAGAAAAATATAATAAAAAACAGAATAGAAAAGCACGACAGAAATTGTCTTTGATAAAGGACAAGGCTGTTGTGCTTTTCCCGTTTCACAGGAAATACTACGAGAACTGGAATTCGTCTCTTGAGAAAAATCATAAGGGGTTATACAATAGGAGAAAGTTATAAAAGGTTATAAAAGAATTAAAAAGTTATAAAGAGTTATAAAAGGAGTACACAAAATGACAATCCGTACAGCGCAGATGGAAGATATTGATGCAATTACAGCAGTGGAGACAGAATGTTTTCCACCGGCAGAAGCAGCAACGAGGGAAGAATTCGCAGAACGTTTAAAATATTATAAAGACCATTTCTGGCTGATGTTCGATGGGGGACGTCTGGTGGCATTTGTTGATGGTATGGTGACCAGTCAGAAAGACCTTACGGATGAAATGTATGAAAAAGCAGAACTGCATGAGGAGCAGGGGGAGTGGCAGATGATTTTCGGCGTGAATACCATTCCGGCATACCGAAGACGCGGTCTGGCAGAGCAGCTATTAAAAAGAGCTATTGCAGATGCAAAAGCCCAGGGAAGAAAAGGACTGGTGCTGACCTGCAAGGATAAGCTGATACATTACTATGCGAAATTTGGATTTGAAAATGAAGGCGTATCAGAGTCTGCCCATGGAGACGTGGTGTGGAACCAGATGCGTCTGACTTTTCAGAAATAAGATAAACAGGAATCAGAGGATATAGAAATTGAAATATCAAAAAGTGATAGAGGGAAAATTTGTAGACCGTCCCAACCGTTTTATTGCGCATGTTAAAATTGATGGAGAACTTCAGACGGTGCATGTAAAAAATACCGGGCGCTGCAGGGAACTGCTGCTTCCGGATGCAGCAGTCTATCTGGAAGTGGCAGACAATCCAAAACGAAAGACAGCATATGATCTGATTGCTGTATATAAAGAAAATTTCGGGCTTATTAATATAGATAGTCAGGCGCCTAACAAGGTGGCAAAAGAATGGCTTGAGACACAATCGTTTGATTTGATCAGACCGGAATATAAATATGGAAATTCCAGGATAGATTTTTATATGAAAAAAGGACAGCAGGAATATTTAATGGAAGTAAAGGGCTGTACTTTGGAACGTGATGGCATTGGTTATTTCCCGGATGCACCGACGGAACGTGGCGTGAAACATTTGCGGGAGCTGGCAGAAGCAAGGAAGGCTGGCTATGAATGTATATTGGCATTTGTAATTCAGATGGAAGGTGTGGAAGAAGTGCGGGCAAATGTAATGACCTATCCTGAGTTTGGAAAAGCATTGGAAGAGGCAGGTGCAGCAGGCGTAAAGATATGGTTTCTTATGTGTAAAGTAGAAAAGGACGGCCTCAGCGTGAAAGACTGGGCTCAGCGTGCAGAAACAGCGGAAACACGATTGCATTCAAATGGTTAATTGCCAAAGGAAGAATAATTAAGGAGAATACAGCGAATGGATTGCAAAGAAGTAAGAGTTGATATGAGGATACCAAATCCAAAAGACCGGGAAGAAAATGTAAGGGCGGCGCAGATTATGTTTCAAATGAACCATACGATGCCTTTTACGGAAGAATATCAGACGCTTTTAAAAGAATTGTTTGGAGAGAACCTTGGAGAGGGAAGCTACGTTGCAGCACCAATCAGTGGTGCCTGTGTCAGTACCATGAAAATTGGAAAAAATGTTTATATTAATTCTGGGCTGCTGGCAATGGCACGTGGTGGAATTGCCATAGAGGATGGCGTGCGGATTGCAGCTAATGTCCAGCTGATTTCGAATAATCATGATCCTTATGATTTGTCGATACTGACCTGCAAGCCGGTGCTAATTAAAAAAGCCGCATGGATTGGCGCGGGCGCAAGCATCCTGCCGGGGGTAAGCATTGGAAAACATGCCATCGTCGGGGCAGCATCAGTAGTGACAAAAGATGTGCCGGACTATGCAGTCGCAGTCGGAAATCCGGCAAGGGTAATAAAGTATCTGGATGCCAGCCGTTTCGAAGAGATATAAGGAATAGATTTTATGGGATGGCAGGCAATATATAGCCAGGAAAAGAGTGCTGCGCTTCAATATTGTAATGGTGGGTTCCCATCGCAACCGGGCTACATAGTCGGGAAAAGGGTACTACGCTTCGATGACATTTTTTACTGAGAAGCAGCATAATTAGGAGGAAGAATGATAGCTGAAAAATAGTTGGTTAACAGAAATATCATACTAACGCTAATAATATAGAAGAAATGGTATGAAAAATGAGAGAAAATCTCTTGAAAAGTAAGTTATAAAGCAGAAAAATCATACTTAAAAGAAGATAAAGACAGATTTAGTATGAGAAAAGTAAGAAAAGTTGCGGAAAAATCATACTAAAAGGAATATGTTGCTGCATTTAGTGTGAAAAGACGCCACTTCAATTCCGCTGCGCTCCATCTCAGTCGTGGCTGTCGCCACGTCATCAGAAAGCCCCAGCCAGCGAGCCAGAGAACTTCGATTCCGCTGACGCTCCATCTCAGTCGTGGCTGTCGCCACATCAAAAAAAAGCTTTCAGCCGTTATCAAATAAATTTGAACAGCTGAAAGCCTTCTTTTTTTCTCTGGCTCGTAGCTTGCACGAAAAATTTGCTTGACAAGTGGCGAATCGGCTTATATACTGAATTAGTGTGCATACAAATGCACATTTATCAAATAATAGCACAGGAGGTGAAAATAATGCCAACATTTAACCAGTTAGTAAGAAAAGGACGTCAGACATCTGTTAAGAAGTCTACTGCACCTGCACTTCAGAAGGGCTACAATTCTTTAAAGAAGAAAGCAACTGATACTTCTGCTCCTCAGAAGAGAGGTGTTTGTACCGCTGTTAAGACAGCTACACCTAAAAAACCTAACTCAGCTCTTAGAAAGATCGCCAGAGTACGTCTTTCCAACGGAATCGAAGTAACAAGCTACATTCCAGGAGAGGGACACAACTTACAGGAACATAGCGTTGTTCTTATCCGTGGTGGTCGTGTTAAGGACTTACCAGGTACAAGATACCATATTATCCGTGGAACTCTTGATACAGCAGGAGTCGCTAACAGAAAACAGGCTCGTTCCAAATACGGCGCTAAGAGACCAAAAGACGCTAAATAAGCTTAGCGCACACCAATAGTATCACAAACAGAGCTAAAGGTAAGTGTTGGAATTATTGTCACATACGATATATTTCCGCACGAACACATTTTAGAGAGACACATGTGAGTACCGTTGAATTAATCGAAACAAATACTACATGACAGGCACAATGACCTGTGATGCAAAACATGATTAAGGAGGGAAGTAACGTGCCACGTAAAGGACATACTCAGAAAAGAGACGTATTAGCAGATCCGATGTACAATAACAAAGTGGTTACCAAGCTTATCAACAACATTATGTTAGATGGTAAGAAAGGTATTGCACAGAAGATTGTATACGGTGCATTTGACAGAGTTGCAGAGAAGACTGAGAGACCAGCTCTTGAAGTATTCGAGGAAGCTATGAACAACGTTATGCCAGTACTTGAGGTAAAGGCTAGACGTATCGGTGGAGCAACTTACCAGGTACCTATCGAAGTTAGACCGGACCGTCGTCAGGCTCTGGCTCTTCGTTGGCTTACACTGTTTTCACGCAAGAGAGGCGAGAAGACAATGGAAGAAAGACTGGCAAATGAGATCATGGATGCAGCAAACAATACTGGTGCATCTGTAAAGAAAAAAGAAGATATGCACAAGATGGCAGAAGCAAACAAAGCTTTCGCACACTATCGTTTCTAATCAGAACGAGAGCATATTTTTTCGGTTAAGAAAATTAGGAGGAAAAAACCTTGGCTGGAAGAGAATATCCGTTAGAGAGAACCAGAAACATTGGTATTATGGCGCACATCGATGCTGGTAAAACAACGTTGACAGAGCGTATCCTTTATTATACCGGTGTTAACTATAAGATTGGTGATACTCATGAAGGTACTGCTACCATGGACTGGATGGAGCAGGAGCAGGAAAGAGGTATTACCATTACTTCAGCCGCTACGACATGTCACTGGACTTTGGAAGAGTTTACAAAGCCAAAGAAAGGTGCTTTAGAGCATCGTATCAATATCATTGATACTCCTGGACACGTAGACTTTACGGTTGAGGTTGAGCGTTCACTTCGTGTACTGGACGGCGCTGTCGGCGTGTTCTGTGCAAAAGGTGGAGTAGAGCCTCAGTCAGAAAATGTATGGCGTCAGGCTGACACATACAACGTACCTAGAATGGCATTCATTAACAAAATGGATATCTTAGGTGCAAACTTCTACGGAGCTGTAGATCAGATTCGTACAAGATTAGGTAAAAATGCAATCGTTCTTCAGTTACCAATCGGTAAAGAAGATGATTTCAAGGGAATTATCGATTTGTTCGAAATGAAAGCTTACATCTACAATGATGATAAGGGAGATGATATCTCCGTAACAGACATTCCGGACGATATGAAAGACGACGCAGAATTATATCATACCGAACTGGTTGAGAAAATCTGTGAGTTAGATGACGACCTTATGATGCAGTATTTAGAGGGAGAAGAGCCATCTGTTGAAGATATGAAGGCTGCCCTCAGAAAAGGTACCTGCGAGTGTACAGCAGTTCCGGTATGTTGTGGTTCTGCTTACCGTAACAAGGGTGTTCAGAAATTATTGGATGCTATCGTAGAATATATGCCAGCTCCAACAGACATCCCAGCTATTAAGGGTGTTGACCTTGAAGGAAATGAAGTAGAGAGACATTCATCTGATGATGAACCATTCTCCGCTCTTGCATTCAAGATTATGACTGACCCATTCGTAGGAAAACTTGCATTCTTCCGTGTTTACTCTGGTGTAATGAACTCCGGATCTTACGTACTGAATGCAACAAAAGATAAAAAAGAACGTGTAGGCCGTATTCTTCAGATGCATGCAAACAAGAGAGCAGAGCTTGAAAAAGTTTACTCTGGAGATATTGCAGCAGCCGTTGGATTTAAGTTTACAACTACTGGTGATACCATCTGTGATGAACAGCATCCGGTTATCTTAGAGTCCATGGAATTCCCAGAGCCAGTTATCGAGCTTGCTATCGAGCCTAAGACAAAAGCTGGACAGGGTAAGATGGGTGAAGCTCTTGCAAAACTTGCAGAAGAAGATCCTACTTTCCGTGCTCATACAAATACAGAAACAGGACAGACCATCATCGCTGGTATGGGTGAGCTCCATCTGGAAATCATCGTTGACCGTCTGCTTCGTGAATTCCACGTAGAAGCAAACGTAGGTGCTCCTCAGGTTGCTTACAAAGAGACATTTACAAAGCCAGTTGATCAGGAATACAAATATGCAAAACAGTCTGGTGGACGTGGACAGTACGGACACTGTAAAGTTAAATTCGAGCCGATGGATGCCAACGGAGATGAACTCTTCAAGTTTGATTCTGCAGTTGTTGGTGGTGCTATTCCTAAGGAATACATCCCTGCAGTAGGCGAAGGTATCGAAGAAGCTACCAAAGCTGGTATCCTTGCAGGATTCCCAGTAGTAGGTGTTCATGCTACCGTATATGATGGATCTTACCATGAGGTCGATTCATCTGAGATGGCATTCCACATTGCCGGATCCATGGCTTTCAAAGAGGCTATGGCAAAAGCAGCTCCTGTAATTCTTGAGCCAATCATGAAAGTTGAAGTTACTATGCCGGAAGAGTACATGGGAGATGTTATTGGTGACATTAACTCTCGTCGTGGACGTATCGAAGGTATGGATGACATCGGTGGTGGAAAAATGGTTAAAGCATATGTTCCACTTGCTGAGATGTTTGGATACTCAACAGACTTACGTTCCAGAACTCAGGGACGTGGTAACTACTCAATGTTCTTCGAGAAATATGAGCAGGTTCCGAAGTCTGTACAGGACAAGATTGTTGCATCTAAAGCAAAATAATAAAAATGCTTGAAAAACTCGCAAGTTTTTTATATAATCAGAAATAGCCGAGTGACTTATTAAAATGTAAAAATAAGCGCCCAGAAAGGGCATAAAATTAAGGAGGACGTTTTAAAATGGCAAAAGCTAAGTTTGAAAGAACCAAACCACATTGTAATATCGGAACCATTGGTCACGTAGACCATGGTAAAACAACTTTAACAGCAGCTATTACAGCAGTTTTAGCAGCAAGAGTTGCAGGTAATACAGCTACAGATTTCGCTAACATCGATAAAGCTCCAGAAGAGAGAGAAAGAGGTATCACTATCTCTACAGCTCACGTTGAGTATGAAACAGAGAAGAGACATTACGCACACGTTGACTGTCCTGGACATGCTGACTACGTAAAGAACATGATTACCGGAGCAGCTCAGATGGACGGCGCTATCCTTGTTGTTGCTGCAACTGATGGTGTTATGGCTCAGACAAAGGAGCACATCCTTCTGTCTCGTCAGGTAGGTGTACCTTACATCGTTGTTTTCTTAAACAAATGTGATATGGTAGACGACCCAGAGTTAATCGAGTTAGTAGAAATGGAAGTTACAGAGCAGTTAGAGGAATATGGTTTTGAAGGCTGCCCAATCATCCAGGGTTCTGCTCTTAAAGCTCTTGAAGATCCTAACGGACCATGGGGCGACAAGATCATGGAATTAATGGATACTGTAGATAGCTATATCCCAGATCCACAGCGTGATACAGATAAACCTTTCTTAATGCCAGTTGAGGACGTATTCACAATCACAGGTCGTGGTACTGTTGCAACAGGTAGAGTAGAAAGAGGAACATTACATCTGAATGACGAACTTGAAATCCTTGGTGTTAAGGAAGATGTTCAGAAGACAGTTGTAACTGGTATCGAGATGTTCCGTAAACAGTTAGACGAGGCTCAGGCTGGTGATAACATCGGTGCACTTCTTCGTGGTGTTAACCGTGACCAGATCGTTCGTGGACAGGTTCTTGCTAAACCAGGTACTGTTACTTGCCACAGAAAATTTACAGCTCAGGTTTACGTTTTAACAAAAGATGAAGGTGGACGTCATACACCTTTCTTCAATAACTACAGACCACAGTTCTACTTCAGAACAACTGACGTAACTGGTGTTTGTGAATTACCAGCAGGTACAGAGATGTGTATGCCTGGTGATAACGTAGAAATGACTATCGAACTGATCCATCCAGTAGCTATGGAGCAGGGTCTTACTTTCGCTATCCGTGAGGGTGGTAGAACAGTAGGATCAGGACGTGTTGCTACAGTTATCGAGTAATCTTTGCTCTTGCAATGAATTGCTAAAATAAGTAAAATTAACCCGGAGAGTGTTCGCACTTCTCCGGGTTTTTTGCAACTCATACACAACCAACAGAGGGAGACATTATGGTTACTTGTAGAGACGTCAATAATTTGGATCTGGATGGAGTAGAATTGCTGACAGGGGAAGTAGGACTGGACAGAGTGGTGTCCTGGACATATTTTGTGCAGACGAAGCCCTATGAAGAGCATATGAATCCTGGCAACTTCGCACTGATTGTAGTGGATTATCTGCGGTTTGACATTGAGAAGACCTTTGAAACAATGGTAGAACTGAATGCACTGGGAATTTCCGGACTTGCAATATCAATTGTGGATGACCGTGAGAAAATTCCACAGAAAATGATAGACAAGGCGGTTGAATTGAAATTGCCACTGTTCTATGTCCGCTGGGAAGGCGCAACCTTCGTGGATATTGCACAGAGTATCGGGCAGCTGATACTGGAAACCAATATTACAAATAAGCGTACCGGGGACTATTTATATAATTTGCTGTTTGGATATGAAGTAAATGATAAATATATTGAAAAAATATCCAGCCAGTTTGGACTGGCTTTCGACCGGGCATATCGTGTTGGAATCATTGTAATTGACCGGAAATATGGAATTAACCTGGAGCAGGATGAGCATACTTATCTCTATTATACGGACTGTCTGAACCGGGAAGTAATGCATATGGAAAATCGTCCGATGTATATGCGTTTCTTAAATAAATTTGTGCTGCTGTTTGAGGCAACGGAGGATAAGGAGACAGAACGGCAGATTGAACAATTGCTAAAGAAACTGGACAGCCGCCCGCAGTTCGATGGGCTGATACACAGTACCTGTATTTTAGGCGCAGCTTATACGGATCCGTCTGAATTTGGCAAGAGCTATCAGGAAGCAAAAAATCTGATCCCAAAGAAAGATTATCTGCCGAATCCTACTAATAAAAAAGTGCTTAGTGCCAGTTCCATGGGCATTTATAAATATATGTTTAACAATGGAAATCAGCAGGAGATACTGGACTACTGCAATGACAAATTAAAGAAGCTTGAGATGTATGACCAGACCAATGGGGCATTTCTGGTGGAGACACTGCTGACATATTATATGAGTGGATTTAATGTGGGAAAGACAGCAGAGGCTTTGTATATCCATCGGAATTCTCTGCAGTACCGCCTGAAGAAGATAGAAGAAATACTGGAGGTTGACCTGGAAGATTCCATGGAATATCTCGATATTGTAAACTGTATTCTGGTAAAAAGATTGATGTTTAATTAAGATGTTGTGCAAATTGCACAATCAAATTGTGCATTTTGAAAGTTGAAAAGAAGAAAAAGAAAGTATACTATACTGTCTATCAGCAAAGACGCTTTGAGAGAAAGAAATCTCAAGCGTCTTTTTTGATACTCTAGAGAAACAAAAAGTCGGCTTCACATTTGCATTTAAGGAGGAACATATTATGAATAAAAGAAAATTATTAGCATTGGTACTGACAGGAGTTATGGCAATATCTACATTGGCAGGATGTGGTTCATCAGATACAAAAACATCCGATACAGATGTGAAAACCTCAGAGACAGCAGAAACATCTGATAAGAATGTATTAAGAGTTGGAATGGAATGTGCATATGCTCCATTTAACTGGACACAGGACAGTGATACAACACCGGATGGAAGCAAGGCGGTTCCGATTTATGGATCTGACTATTATGCATATGGATATGATGTGGCAGTAGCCCAGAAGCTTGCTGATGAGATGGGAATGGATTTAGAGGTTCATAAAGTAGAATGGTCTTCCATTGGAATCTCATTAGATGCAGGAGATTATGATGTAATCATTGCAGGAATGGGAAAAACAGCAGAAAGAGAAGCTTCTTATTCATTTACAGAACCATATTATTACAGAGATAACTGTATCGTAGTAAAAAAGGGAAGTGCTTATGAAAATGTAAAAGGACTTTCTGATCTGGCAGGAACCGGATGTAAAGTAACAACACAGTTAGGAACCGGCTGGGTACCTCTTTTGGATCAGATTGAAGGTGCGGAGCAGTCAGGAAATTATGAGACAACATCCGAATGTTTCATGGCAATATCCAATGGTGTTGCAGATGTATGTGTCGTAGATTTGCCAACCGCACAGTCAGCAGCACTTACCAATGATGACCTTGTGATTATTCAGTTAGATGCAGATGATTCTTTCACCGGTGATGATGAAATGGTAAATGTATGTATCGCTACCAGAAAAGATGATACCGCATTAAGAGATAAAATCCAGGATGCGATGGATGCCATTGGCTGGAATGATAAAGCCAAAATGGATGAGCTGATGGATACTGTTCTGACACAGCAGCCGGCAGCAAACTAGAAATATTTCCAGCGTGAGCTGAGTAACAGATAAAGTGAGGTAGAGAAATATGTTAGTAGAAAATCCGAGTAATTCGTTAGAGTGGATGATATTTTTAGCCCAGAAATATGCAAGTATGTTTATCAAAGGAACCTGGCTTACGCTGGAAATTGCTGTAATCGGAACGCTGGTTGGTTTTGTGTTAGGCTATATTGTCGGCCTTGTAAATGATGCAAAAATCAGCGAGGGTGATAATGTTTTCAAGAAGCTTCTGATGCGGCTTTTGAAAATCATTTTTACCGTATATGTGGAAATCTTCCGTGACACTCCAATGATTGTTCAGGCAATGATTGTATACTATGGAATAAAAATGCTGGGAGTAGAAATGACACCGGTATTTGCAGGTATTGTGGTAACGGTATTAAATACCGGAGCTTACATGGGTGAGACAGTACGTGCCGGAATCGGCTCCATTGATATGGGCCAGCGTGAAGGTGCATGGGCAATGGGAATGTCGCCATTTAAGACAATGTTGTATGTGGTATTGCCACAGGCATTTAAAAATATTATCCCAGAGATGGCAAATACATTCCTGACAAACCTGAAGATGACATCCGTATTAAATGTAATTGCAGTACAGGAACTTTTCATGGCTGCAAAAACAGTCGGAGGAAATTATTACAAATACTTCGAGTCATACCTGGTAATTGCAGTGATTTACTTTGTATTGTGCTTTGTCTTTGATAAGATTTTCAAATTTATTGAAAAGAAAATGCAGGGCAAGACAGATTATGCACTGGCAATTGAGTATATGGATAATCAGTAGGAGGAACGGATATGGGAGAGACAGTAATTTCAATCAAGGATTTGAGCAAATCATTTGGGAATCATGAGGTTTTAAGAAAAATAGATATTGATATAGAAGCAGGAGAAATTATCTGTATAGTTGGTTCTTCCGGTTCCGGAAAGTCAACGCTGCTGCGGTGTATCAATAAACTGGAGCGGCAGACCTCTGGTAAAATCCTTTACCATGATAAGGAAGTCCGGAATGTACAGAAGGACATCAATGAATACCGCTCCAGGGTGGGAATGGTATTTCAGTCCTTTAACCTATTTAACAATATGACTGTATTGCAGAACTGCATGCTCTGCACCAGAAAGGTGCTTCATATTTCCAAAGAAGAGGCATTTAACCGGGCAATCACACATTTAAAGGATGTAGGAATGGCTCCTTATATCAATGCAAAACCATCACAGCTTTCCGGAGGACAGAAACAGAGGGTTGCCATTGCAAGGTCTCTTTGCATGAATCCGGAAGTACTTCTTTTCGATGAGCCGACTTCTGCACTGGACCCGGAAATGGTAGGAGAAGTATTAAATGTTATGAAAGAACTTGCCAAGACGGGACTTACAATGATTATTGTTACTCATGAGATGGCATTTGCAAGGGACGTGTCCACCAGAACCATTTTCATGGATTCCGGTTATGTGGCAGAGGATGCAGCTCCATCCGAACTGTTTACCAATCCAAAGAATCCAAGAACACGGGAATTCTTAAGTCGTTATTTAGCAGGTTAAAGGAGGACAGAAAATATGGAGAATTTTGTAATAACCTTTGCAAGAGGATTCGGAACAGGCGGAAAGGCGATTGCTTCCCAGCTGGCAAAGGAGTTAGGTATTCACTGTTATGAGAACCGAATCTTAACACTGGCGAGCCAGCTCAGTGGACTGGATGAGAATATTTTTCAGGAAGTAAATGAAAAAATGAGGGAGACCAGTGGATTTTCCAGCTTTTTAAGAGGGCTGCCACGGTCAAGACGTTACATTTCCAGAAATGAAAAATTCGTATCGGATGACAAGCTGTTTGAATATCAGAGTGAAATTATCAAAGATCTGGCAGAAAAAGAGTCCTGCGTCATTGTCGGAAAATGTGCCGACTATGTACTGAAGGGCAAGCCAAATGTGGTGAGTATCTATATTGAGGCACCGAGAGCATTCTGTGTGAACCGTACCATGGAAAATATGGGCGTGAGCGAAGAGGTCGCTAATGCAACCATAGAGCGGACGGATAAATTCCGGGCAGATTATTATGAATATTACACCCATGGAAATTACTGGACAAACCCGGTCAATTATGACATGACATTAAACAGTGAGCGGGTTGGCGTGCAGAACTGTGTAAAAACCATTGAGCAGTACCTGATTATCAAAGGGCTGATTACACCGGATATGATACATCCGGCAGGAGAATTAAAATAAGAGTTTGAAATAAAAGTTTAAAATAAAAGTTCAAAGTAGGAACAGAGTTGGAAAATTAGAAAAAGACAGAAAAAAGCAGGAACACCGGAACTGGAACGGAGCTCCTGCTTTTTTGCGGCAATAAGAAAATACTGGTGGCAGCTTCCACAGGGATTGTTTTATTGCGAACAAACTGGATTTTATATATAATGAAGTAAAACAACTCGGGAGAAAAATTGATGGAAGCAGGAATGATTACAACAGTGCTTTTGGTGGCATGTGCAACTATATGTATTGGCGTTGGCATCTTTTACTTTTTTATTAATAATACGAAAAACAAGGGGCGGATTTGTATCCTGCTTCTGGGAATAGGAGGAGGAATCTGGGCACTGGGTTCAGCATTGTATGGAAATTGTACAGATGACAGATTGGCACAGAATTTCTTTTGCATGACAATTGTGGGCTTTAATTTATATGTCATTGCGATTGTAATTTATGTGGCGTGTCTGACTGGTGTAAAAATAAAGGGATATGGTCTGATGGTTGGATTAGGAATACTGACATCTCTGGTGGATGGTGTTTCTTTTGGAAGTATGCGGATCCGCCATTTTTACAGGGTCAATGGAAGAACCTGCTTTACCACAGAATTTCATGGCAGCGTGTTTTACCACTGGCTGTATATTATGCTTTGCTTTTTGTGCTGCATCTATATTGTACTATATTGGTCGAAGAAAATTATGCGTAAAAGTCAGAGAAAATATGTGGCATATATCATTCTGGGAAATACAATTATGCTTCTTTCGGCAATTCCGGATACAGTGTTACCATTTTATGGAATTAAATCTTATCCCAGTTCGGTTTATGGTGTAACAGTTTCATTTTTAATGACTGTATTTTTTAGTATCCGGTATGATACTTTTGGAATATCAAAATTAACAGTTTCAGATTATCTGTTTAATCAGATTGACTATGGTGTGATGGTATATGATTATCAGAGAACACATATTTTACATAATACAAATGCAGAAGTGTTGTTTGGAGCAGAAGTGGAACAGCCTTTTGAAGAACTGGTAACCTGCGAGTGCAATAAGGAAGAATTTGCAGAACAGCTTTATCAGGGAAAAATAGAGCACTGCAAGGTGAAATGCCTGCAGGGCAATCAGATTTTATCGGTAACGTCTTCGATGGTCTGCGATGAATATGGCGAGATGCAGAACACTATCGTAACACTGGTGGATATTACTTACGAAGAAGAACTTTTAGAGCGGCTCCGGGTGTCAGACCGGGCGAAGACCGATTTCCTTACGAATATGTCCCATGAAATCCGTACGCCAATCAACGGTATTATGGGAATGAACAGCCTCCTGCTCCGGCAGATTGATACACTGCCAAGAGAGAAGATTGCAGAGTATGCAGGAAATATGCAGCGGGCCAGCAGGACCCTGCTTGCCATTGTAAATGACATTTTGGACATTTCCAAAATTGAATCCGGAAAGATGGAACTGCTTTGCGAGGGTTATGAGCTGGCTTCCCTCATTAACGACTGCTATACGATAGTTGCCTCTAACTGCAAGAAAAAGAATCTGGATCTGTATATGGAAATTGATGAAAATCTTCCATCCATTTTATATGGAGATGATGTCCGTATCCGCCAGATAGTAAATAATTTTCTGTCTAATGCGGTAAAATATACCAAGCGTGGTCATGTAATTTTAAAAATTTCTTATAGCAGGATAGACGAGGAAAATATCAACCTGCGCATTGATGTAAAAGACAGCGGAATTGGAATCCAGAAGAAGGATATGGAGAACCTTTTCCAGAATTTCACAAGATTAGAAGAGCATAAGAACCGCAATATCGAGGGAACCGGACTGGGACTGAGCCTGACGAAACGTCTGGTAGATATGATGCACGGAGAAGTACAGGTAGAAAGCCAGTATGGTGAAGGCTCAACATTTACGGCAATCATACCGCAGAAGGTCATCTGCGAAGATGGCATTGGTGATATGAAGCAGATTTTCGAAAACTATGAGCTTTCTGTCGGTGCAATGATGCCGGTACCTCAGTTTGCCGGCACGCATATCCTTGTGGTAGACGATATGGAAATGAACCGCATTGTGGCAAAAGAGATGCTGCTGCAGACAGGTGCAATCGTGGATGTGGCAGGCAGTGGAGAAGAAGGGCTGACTCTGATGAAAGAGCAGCACTATGATCTTATTTTTATGGATCAGATGATGCCGGATATGGATGGCATTGCCACCTTTGAGGAAATGAAGAGAATGAATCATCAGAATAAAACTACACCGGTAATTGCCATGACAGCCAATGCGGTAAAAGGAGCAAAGGAAATGTATCTGCAGCATGGATTTGCCGATTATATTTCCAAACCGATTTTTGAAGAGAAGATGTGGAAGATACTGGAACGTTTTCTGGCGGACAAGCAGACGGATATAAAGGCAGAGCATAAGATTGCAGCAGAAGAAAGCATCGAAATAGAAGAAAGTCTTGAAACAGAAGAGAATCTCGAAACAGAAGAGCTTTGGGATAGGGAATCATTGCAGGAGCGTTTTCCATACCTTGACACCGAGCAGGGAATGTCCGTATGCATGGAAGACAAAGATTTTTATCTTAAGATATTAAAAGTCTATCTGAAAGATGAGATGGTGGATACTCTGCAGCAGGATTATGAGGCAGGGGACTGGGCACAGTATCAGATTCATGTACATGGACTGAAAAATGTGTCTGCGAATATCGGAGCCATGGAGCTGTCTGGGCAGTTTAAGGGATTAGAGTATGCCATCAAGAATCATGACATTCCGGATACGGTTTATATCCGAAGTCATCATGATAAAGTAATGGAGGCATACCAGGAGCTCTTACGGCGGCTGGAGCGGGATATCTGAGAAGGAGGAAGACAAACATGGTAAAAATCGACTTAATTACCGGCTTTTTAGGTTCCGGTAAAACAACATTTATAAGAAAATACGCCCAGTATCTGATGGAACAGGGCATGAATATTGGAATATTAGAGAATGATTATGGCGCAGTAAATGTGGACATGATGCTGCTGCAGGATTTGATGGGAGATAACTGTGAGTTGGAAATGGTAGCCGGAGGCTGTGATAAGGACTGTCACAGAAGACGTTTTAAGACAAAGTTAATCGCCATGGGCATGTGCGGATATGACAGGGTGCTGGTGGAGCCATCCGGAATTTTTGATGTGGATGAATTCTTTGATGCATTGCGGGAAGAACCGCTGGATCAGTGGTATGAGATTGGAAATGTAATTGCAATCGTAGATGCCAAGCTGGAAAAAGAGCTGTCCGATGAGGCAGATTTTATTCTGGCATCAGAGGTGGCAGATGCAGGCTGCATTCTATTAAGCCATGCCGATGAAGCTACAGAAGAAGAAATGGATGCAACGGTTGCACACATCAACGAAGCCTTGGAGAAGATTCACTGTAAGAGAAGACTGGGAAAAGAGATTCTGCGTAAGAGTACACCGCAGCTTACTTCGGAAGATTTGCATCGGATTATGAGCAGTGGCTATGTAATGGAAAATTATGAGAAAATGGATCTGGAGGAACACTCCGGCTTCGAGTCACAGTATTTTATGAATGTACCTATGACGGCAGAAAGATTGCAGAAGGTCGCAAAAGAAATCTTAGAAGACAGCTCCTGCGGAGCAGTATTTCGGATTAAGGGATTTATAAAAGCAGAAGATAATTCCTGGATACAACTCAATGCTACCCACAACGGAGTGCGGATGGAACCGATTCAGGAAGGTCAGGAAGTCATTATTGTAATCGGAGAGCATTTGCGTCGGGAAAGAATTGATGCATATATCGGAGTAGAGAGTGTATAAAGACAAAACGATACTATAGTGTACGAATGAATAATACAAATGTACAATATAATACACAAAGTAACACAATATATTCTATTAATTCTAACGAACAGACTGAAAAAAGCAGAAAAAACAGGAAAATACAACTTTTTGTAAAAAAATATTGACAGAGCAAAAAAGACGTGATATTGTATAACTGTTCAAAATAATAGACAAACAAAAGCGAAGGCGCTTACCAATCGGTAAGTGCCTTTTTTACTTTACAGGAAATTGCTTTCCTGTAAAGTAAAAAACGCTCCGCGAGGATGCGCACTGCGGCGTATAAGGTAGATGTCGCAAGCGACCGACGCAGGCGCGAGAATGTGCCGAGGCACATTCTTTGTTCCGTCGATTGAACAAAACAAACCGGTTTAAAGAGAAAACAAAAAAGAGTAAAGAATATGTCAAGGAGGATTCAATTATGAAATTAAAAGACACAGGATTAAGCGTACAGGACATTAAAGATAAAGTAAATAAATATATGATTGAAACATATGAGCGTTTTGATTTTCTGGCTGAGACAGCAGAGGGCATGTACCTCTATGATGAGAAAGGAACACCATATCTTGACTTCTATGCAGGAATCGCTGTTAACAATGCAGGAAACCGTAACCCGAAGGTAGTAGCAGCAGTCAAAGATCAGGTAGATGATATCATGCATACCTTCAACTATCCATATACCATTCCACAGGCACTGTTAGCAGAAAAAGTTTGTAAGACCATTGGCATGGATAAAATTTTCTATCAGAACTCCGGAACAGAAGCAAACGAAGCAATGATTAAAATGGCCCGTAAATATGGAATTGAAAAATACGGTCCAAATAAATATCATATCGTAACTGCTAAAATGGGATTCCACGGAAGAACATTTGGAGCAATGTCAGCAACCGGTCAGCCGGGAAATGGCTGCCAGGTAGGATTCGGACCAATGACTTACGGATTCTCCTATGCACCATACAATGACCTGGAGGCATTTAAAAATGCATGTACCGAAAATACAATCGCAATTATGATTGAACCGGTACAGGGTGAAGGCGGAGTACATCCGGCAACCATGGAATTCATGAAAGGCTTAAGAGAGTTTTGTGATGAGAAAGGAATGCTCTTATTATTAGATGAGGTACAGACCGGATGGTGCAGAACCGGTGCGGTAATGTCCTATATGAATTATGGTGTAAAACCGGATATCGTATCCATGGCAAAAGGTCTTGGCGGCGGAATGCCAATCGGTGCAATCTGTGCAACGGAAGAGGTCGCTAAAGCATTTACTCCTGGTTCCCATGGAACAACCTTTGGTGGACATCCAATCAGCTGTGCAGCAGCTTTAGCTGAGGTAGGAGAGCTCTTAGACAATGACTTAGCCGGAAATGCAAAGAAAATGGGAGACTATTTCTCAGCAAAATTAGAAAAATTACCACATGTAAAAGAAGTAAGACATCAGGGCTTATTAGTTGGTGTAGAATTTGATGATACCATTTCCGGTGTAGATGTAAAACATGGCTGCTTAGACAGAAAGCTTCTGATTACAGCCATTGGTGCACATGTCATTCGTATGGTGCCGCCACTTATCGTATCCGCAGAAGACTGCGACAAGGCATATGCAATCATTGAAGAAACGGTAAAATCACTGGAAAAGTAAGAAATTTAGGAATCCGTGTCCTTCAAACCGGGCACCGGAAGAATAACAGAAAGATAAAAATAAGAAATAGAAAAGACGAGGATGTCACAGAAAATAAGTGCGCCCTCGTCTTTTTTATGCAGAAAAAACGCATGTATATACATTAAGGAAGGGAAGCAAAATGGAACATCTTGTTATTACAATAGGATGCGAATATGGCGCAAAAGGAAATCAGATTGGGAAAAAGGTTGCACAGGATTTGGGCATCAAGTTTTATGACCGTGAAACGGTAGATGAGATTATCAAAGAAGTAGGAATTCCCAAAGATATTATGGAAAAGGTAGAAGAAGGAGTGACCATTGCCGGTAAAGGAGCAGAAGGTGATGTCAGGGGTTCTTTCTCCAAATATGCTGATTTGACAGAACGTGCAATTCACGTCCAGAAAACAATTATTCGAAAACTCGCAGCAAGAGAGTCCTGTGTGATTATAGGACGTTCTGCTGATTATATTTTAAAAGAACAGAAACCAATATTACGCATTTTCATTTATGCACCGGATGAAATCCGGATAAAGAATGTAATGGAAAGCCACAATCTTTCGGCAGATGATGCAAAATTGCTGATTGTGGAAAAAGATAAACGTTATCACAAAAGACATATGGCACTGACCGGAAGCAATCGTGGAGACAGACATAACAGGGATATGCTGATTAACAGTGATTTGCTGGGTGTGGATGGAACTGCACAGTTGATTGAAGAAGTAGCCGGAAAAGTATTTCAGGAATAGGAGGTAGTAAATATGGAACAGAAGAAAACAGAATTCAATAAAGTATTTAATGCCTGGGATATTCTTGTCATTGCATTTGGTGCCATGATTGGATGGGGCTGGGTCGTATCCTCCGGTGGCTGGATTCAGAAAGGCGGAGTTCTTGGAGCAGCTATTGGATTTGTTCTTGGTGGAATCATGATATTCTTTGTGGGATTGACTTATGCAGAACTTACAGCAGCCATGCCACAGTGTGGTGGTGAGCATGTGTTCAGTTACCGGGCAATGGGCTCAAATGGTTCCTTTATCTGTACATGGGCAATCGTCCTGGGATATGTCGGAGTTACCTGCTTTGAAGCATGTGCATTTCCAACGATTCTGACCTATCTCTGGCCGGGATTTTTAAAGGGATATCTTTATACGGTAGCTGGATTTGATATCTATGCTTCCTGGCTGATTGTAGCAATTATCGTTGCATTTTTAATTATGATAATAAACATTTTTGGAGCCAAAACAGCAGCTATTTTACAGACCATTCTTACTATTATCATTGGTGGAGCAGGGATTTTGTTGATTGTTGCATCCGTCATCAATGGAAGTGTGGATAATCTTAACGGACAGATGTTTGCCGGCACATCAACCGGAGGTGGAATCAAGGCAGTGCTTAGTGTTGCGGTGTTATCTCCATTTTATTTTATCGGATTTGATGTTATCCCGCAGGCGGCAGAGGAAATCAATGTTCCACCGAAGAAAATTGGAAAAATGCTGATATTATCTGTTGTACTGGCAGTACTGTTTTACTCACTGGTTATCATTGCAGTAGGTCTGGTATTAAAGCCAGATGCCATTGCAGCATCACAGACAGGAACCGGTCTTGTAACCGCAGATGCCATGGCAGTAGCGTTCAAAACATCGGTTATGGCAAAAGTAATTATTGTTGGTGGAATGTGCGGAATCATTACTTCCTGGAACTCCTTTATGATTGGTGGTTCCCGTGCTTTATATTCCATGGCAGAATCCTATATGATTCCAAGAACTTTTGCAAAACTTCATCCAAAGCATAAGACCCCGTTAAATGCATTAATCCTGATGGGAATTCTTACGATGTTAGCACCGTTTGCGGGACGTGTCATGATGGTATGGATTTGTGATGCAGGTAACTTTGGATGTTGTCTTGCCTATTGTATGGTATCCATTTCATTTCTGATTTTAAGAAAGAAAGAACCGGATATGCCTCGTCCGTATAAAGTGCCTGGTTATAAATTTGTGGGTGTAATGGCAGTCTTAATGTCAGGATTTATGGTATGCATGTACTGCATTCCGGGAACCGGCGGCAGCCTGATTCTTCCGGAGTGGTTGATGGTTGGAGCCTGGAGCTTGCTTGGAGTTGTATTCTTTGTAATCTGTAAAAAGAAATACAAAGAGTCCTTTGGCAGTCTGGTACAGCTTATTTCAGATGAAGATGCAGCAACATTGATGCCGGAGGCAGATGATGTGGAGCTGGATCAGGTAATCGATGTGGCAATCGACCGTGTATTGGCGCGGATGGCAGGATAATGGAATGTATAGAGTGAAGAAAGCAGAATATAGAAAAGTCGAGTAGTAAGTTCTGAAAATACCGACAGAAAATGAGAGGAAAAGCTATGAACGAATTTAATTTTTCAGTACCACAGAATATTATCGTAGGAAGAGGCTCTATGGCAAAACTTCCGGAAGTTGCAAAAAGAATGGGTGGAAAGCATGCGTTTATCATATCCGGACCGCATCTTAAGAAGATGGGACTGGTGGAGAAAGCTGCAGAATCTTTAAGAGCCGAAGGAATTTTGGTGGATGACTTTACGGATATCGAAGGAAATCCTTCCGTTACAACCGTGGAAGCAGCGACAGAAGCATTTCAGGCTTCCAGGGCAGACTTTATCGTAGCTTTTGGCGGCGGTTCTCCGATGGATGTAGCAAAGGCAGTCGGTGTAGTAGCAAAATACGGTGGAAGCATTACCGAATACGAAGGGGCACATAAAGTGCCGGGCAAAATTATTCCATTGGTGGCACTACCGACTACAGCAGGAACCGGTTCTGAGGTAACAGCATTTTCTGTAATTACTGACCACAGCAGAGACTATAAACTGACGGTATTTTCTTATGAACTGCTGCCGGCATATGCTATTCTGGACGCAGACCTGATTACAACGGCACCAGCCAGTGTGGCGGCAGCCTGCGGAATTGATGCATTTATCCATGCAGAAGAGGCGTATATTTCAACTGCGGCTTCTCCGTTTTCCGACGCCATGGCAGAAAAAGCAATGGAGCTCATCGGAGAAAATATCCGGAGATTTGTGGCAAACCGCACCGATGTGGAGGCGGCAGAGGCAATGATGGTAGGCTCACTGTTTGCTGGAATTGCATTTTCTTTTGCAAGACTTGGAAATGTACATGCCATGAGCCATCCGGTCAGTGCATTTTTTGATGTGCCACACGGAGTTGCCAATGCAGTATTGCTTCCGGTAGTAGCGGAGTATAATGCCTTAGCTGACCATGGAAGGTATTATAAAATTTATAACTACATCAGTGAAATTCCGGCCTATGAAGATGAATTTGAACCGATGATGTTAGTGGATGCCATCCGTTCCTTATGCAAAGCCATCGGAATTCCGGCAAATCTTACGGAAGCCATCAATCAGGCAGGCAAAACAGGAAGCATCAGCCGGGAGACCATCGAAGAGAAAATAGAAGCAATGGCAGCAGATGCCATGAAGAGCGGCAATATTGCAGTGAATCCACGGTCATCCCGTCAGTGTGATATAGAAATGTTATACCGCAAGGCATTGTAAAACAGATATCTTTATCAAAAACATCGGTTAATATCATAAAAATTTGGTGCGAAAAGTTTGATGTAAAAAATTTGAAGTGGAAGTTTCAAATGGAAAGAGAGGAAAATGTATGGATTACCTGTCACACAATGTATCGGAAAATTTAAAGAGACTGCGTCAGTCCAAGGGAATGAGTCTTGATCAGGTGGCAGAGCAGACCGGTGTAAGTAAGAGTATGCTGGCACAGATTGAAAAGGGAACGGCAAATCCATCATTGGGTGTGCTTGGAAAGATTACAAGCGGACTGCGGATTGAATTTCAGACTTTGATTGAAGCTCCCCGTGTGGATTTCTGTCTGGTGAAGCCGGAAGAAATGATTCCAACCAAGGAACTGGAGGGACAGTATAAGGTCTTTACCTGCTTTCCATTTGAGGACTCCCAGTCCGTAGAAATCTACCGGATTGACGTAGAGCCGGGCGGTGTATACACCAGTGGAAGCCACGGCGAGCGGACGAGAGAATATATTACGGTAATCGACGGCACGCTGACCATAGAATGCCATGACCACAGCCAGAAGGTGGAAAAGAGCCAGGTCTACAAATTTGAAACAGACCAGCCGCACATTTACCGGAATGAAGGAAGTGGGAGAGCAAGCTGTATGTGCTTTTTCTTAGACTATACAAATATTCGATAAATATAGCAGGCAATTGCGAAAGAGAGATAGATTTTGCACGGAAAATATTACGTTGATTCACAGAGGATTATCTTTATCCGATATGAAATGCCAACAGTTCTTAGAATGCGGGGTTTTCTTGCTTGTAAACTGTCTTTCCGCTTGCTTTGTCAGAATCGCTGCACTGTCCGTCGAGAGCAGATGCCACATAAAGCCTGCAAGGGGCACTGAGAATTTCGATATAATTATAATTTCATCTGGCAACCGGCACAAATTCACATCCATGTTCAATTGCACCTCGCTGGTACATCCCTGTACCAGCGTTGCCTGTTGCCAGACGAAATTCCCAGTGCCCCTAACAGCCCTTATCAGGCATCTGTACTTCGACGAACCGTGCAGTTATTCTGACAAATATTGGAAAGACTGTTTTTATAACAAAAAGAACCCCCCGCATTTTAGAACTGTGGTATTTCGTAGCGAAAGAAAATCCACTGCGAATCAACGTAATATTATTGTGGCAACTCTTCTCAATCCTTCATTCACAATTGCCTGGAATATTTATGGAAGAAATAGAATAAAAATATATATTTTACAAAGGTTATACAAATATCAGACAAAGCAAAACTTGACTTGATTCATTCCGAGGATTAGAATGGAAAAAGAGAATGAATCAGGAGGTGAAATACATGGACAGTTGCGATAGTACTGGGCGAAGTAGTATCTGCGGTGGCAGACAGAAGATGATTTTGGCGCAATTGGCCATGGATTTCAGGTAAGAATCCATATAGGACAATTGCTCTTTTTACGCTGGAAATGCGATATGTGTTTCCTGTAATTGTGCGGGTATCATCGGGACTGCTGCCGCAGGAAAATGATATAAGGAGGCAGAAGCAGTGGACGAGAAATTAAAAGAGCAGAATTATGTAGAAGAGTTAATAGAGATAATCCGCAGTACAAAGAGTAATGAGGAATTGCGGGATAAATTATCCGATTATCATGAAAATGATATTGCGGATGCATTTGTGCGTCTGGATGAAGAAGAACGAAAGAGATTATACCCAATTCTGGGAGCGGAACAGGTTGCGGAAATCTTTACTTATATTGATGACCCGGATTTATATCTGAATGAATTGGATCTGGATAAAGCGGCACGGGTTATTTCCTACATGGACTCCGATGATGCGGTAGATGTCTTAGACGAACTGGATGATTCCAAGCAGGCACAGCTGGTAGAGTTGCTGGATGAAGAATCCAGTCATGACATTAAGATGATTCAGTCCTATGAGGATGACGAAATTGGTAGCAAGATGACTACGAACTTCATTGTGATTAAGAATGATCTTACCATCCGGCAGGCTATGCGGGAGCTGATTCGTCAGGCGGGAGAAAATGATAACATTTTGACAGTTTATGTTACTGATGAAGCAGGCAAATTCTATGGAGCCATCGATTTAAAGGACTTAATCATTGCCCGTGAAAATAATGCACTGGAAGATATCATCAGCACATCCTATCCGTATTTGCGTGATCATGAACAGATTAGTGAATGTATTGAGCGAATGAAGGACTATGCAGAGGACTCCATTCCGGTACTGGATGAAAATGATGAAATCTTAGGTGTTATCACATCTCAGGATATCGTAGAAGTTGTGGATGATGAGATGGGTGATGACTACGCAAAGTTAGCAGGTCTGACCGCCGAAGAAGATTTACAGGAAACGCTGATAGAGAGTATGAAGAAACGTCTGCCATGGCTGATTATCTTGCTGGTACTTGGCATGGGCGTATCTTCTGTAGTTGGAATTTTTGAGACCGTTGTAGCCGTAATTCCAATTGTCATGTGTTTCCAGTCGCTGATACTTGACATGGCAGGAAATGTCGGAACACAGTCGCTGGCTGTAACCATTCGTGTACTGGTAGATGAAAATCTTACATCAAAACAGAAGCGTCATCTGGTAGGAAAGGAAATGCGTGTTGGATTTATGAACGGACTTTTTCTGGGGATACTGGCATTTTCCTTTATCGGATTATATGTCTGGCTGTTAAAGAATAATCCGGTGATTCATGCGTTTATTATTTCAGGATGCGTGGGTCTTGCACTGATGATAGCAATGGTAATATCAAGCCTTGTGGGAACATTGATTCCAATGCTTTTTCATAAGATTAAGATTGATCCGGCAGTGGCATCCGGTCCATTGATTACCACAATTAATGACCTGGTAGCAGTAGTAACCTATTATGGATTAGTCTGGCTGCTGTTGATAGATGTATTGCATTTTGCATAGCATAAAACCTTAGGATGATGAGGAAATAAAGGATGAATAAAATCCAGAATATAAAAGTCCTTTTTTGGGATATTGATAATACACTGCTTGATTTTGATGCCGGAGCAGAAGATTCCATGAAACAGGCATTTGCGGATTTTGGAATGGAATTCAAACCGGAAATGTTTGATGTTTTTCAGAAAGAAAATCATATCCTCTGGGACAAAATTGAAAAGGGTGAATTATCAAGGGAAGACCTTCCCTATGTCCGCTGGCAGATTATATTAAAACGGCTGGGATTAAAAGCCGATGGTGTGGCAATGGAGCATGTGTTCCGAAGCTATCTTCATAATAGTGCAGTGCCGGTGAGCGGTGCATTGGAAACATTGGAAGCTTTAGCAGGAAAATACATATTCTGTGCAGCAAGCAACGGACCGTATGAGCAGCAGCTAAACCGCCTGGAACGAGGCGGCATGCGTAAATATTTTACACATTGCTTTGTTTCGGAAAAGGTTGGCGTAGAGAAACCGAGCCTTCGTTTTTTTGAAAAATGTATGGAAGAATTGCCTGGAATTGAACCGGAAGAATGCCTGATGATAGGTGATTCCCTGACAGCAGATATTGCAGGAGGGCATGCTGCAGGACTTAAAACCTGTTGGTATCATCCGGAAGATGCCATAACCAACGAAAAATTAAGAGAGTTAGAGCAGCAGGCAGATTACAGAGTAGAAAAATTGGTGGATTTGACAAAAAAATTATAGCTTGGATGGGAGAGATTAACAGGAGAAAAATGGAAGACAAGAAAGAAATTATAAAAATCAAAGAACCCATATCAACTGCAAATAAGTTTCACTCTTCGGAGCTTTTTTATATTGAAGAGGCAAAATTACCGTTCTCAGCAGGAATTTATACTTTAGCGGGGTGTGCGATGCACTGGCATCATTCATGGGAAATTTTGTGCCAGTTAGAGGGTGAAGCATATGTAAGATTTGGTGGGGAGAAGATTATTTCAAGACCAGGCGACATCACGGTCATTTCTGGGGAAGAACCACATGAAACGGAAAAAATTACAAAGCGACATAAAATATTGTTGTTACAGTTTCAAATGGAACCTGTTTTACCCTATTTTTCTGTGGCAAAGGAATATCAACACATTCCAAGTATATTATTAGATCCATTTCGAAAAGTTGGACATTTTAATTTGAGAAGTAAAAAAGTAGAATCCATTATGTGGAAAATAGAGGGAGAATATAAAAAGAAGATTTTGGGATATGAGATTCGGATACCTGCGTATATTATGGAACTAATGGTATACTTTATGCGAAATGATTATATTTGTGCCAGAAGACCTGCGACAGAAGTTATGATAGCCTTGGAAAAAATCAGACCTGCGTTGTCTTACATAGAAGAAAATTATCAAAATCATATAGAGTTACAAAATGTAGCAGAATTGTGTTGCATGAGTATGTATACATTTTGCAGAGTGTTTAAACAGGCAACAGATTATACATTTGTAGAGTATTTAAATCATATCCGATTAAAATCTGCAGAAAAATTATTGCTTTCCACAAAACTCCCCATCAGTGAAGTGGCATATGAATCTGGTTTCTCGGGATTGAGCTATTTTAACCGGAAGTTTAAGGAAGTATATTCTATGGGACCAAGCAGATACCGTAAAATAAGTGGAAATGAAGAATTAAACTGTGAGGGTTATCATCATTCCAGAATTTAAAATATAGTAGTATATAAAGGAGACGAAATATACAAAATGTGATTAGTATATTTCGTCTTTTTTTTATTAAAAATGTCTCGCGCAAAATAGTGCAAAAATAAAGCAAGAATGAAATTGAATCATGAATATAAAATCGTTATATTTAAACTACAAAAAGCAAGGAGAATAAAGTAAAAGGCGCCAGGGGAGAAGAACAAAAAAGTATTAGTGTAAAAGGAGGAAAAAGAATGAAGAGATTAGTTGCAGTACTGTTGTGTATGACAATGGCAGTATCAATTACAGCTTGTGGTAACTCTGAAACAGAAAATAACAAAGTAGCAGGAACAGAAGCCGGAGATAAACCGGAAAGCATTAGCGTTATTTGTACAACCGACGAAGAAGGACTTTATGAGTATGCTGGAAAGAAGTACGAAGAAATGTATGGTGTAAAAGTGAATCTGATTTGTCAGTCCTATGATAGTACACACGAAAAAATTACTACAACATGGACCGGTGGAGGCGATGCGGATGTTTGCTATGTAGATATTCCATGGGTTGCAGAATTTGAAAGTAAGGGAGTAACCATAGACTTAAGTGAATATATGGATGAAGATGTAAAAAACAGTTTGATTGAGAGTTCGTTAAATCAGATGATTTATAATGGAAAAACAGAAGCAATTCCGTTTGCAAATGGTGGAAAATGGATGTTTTATAATAAGCAGATGTTAGCGGATGCTGGATATGAGGAGCCACCAAAAACATGGGATGAATTAAAAGAAATGTCTCAGGATATGATGGATAAAGGCATTTGCAAGTATGGTATTGCGTGGGGAGCATCCCAGGCAGAAGGTTTGATTTGTGATTTGACAACCATGATTTACAGTTTTGGCGGAACATGGCAGAAAGAAGATGGCTCATTTGACATCAACAGTGAAAGTGCAAATAATGCAGTACAGTTTATGTATGATTCGATGCAGGATGGATGGGCAGATCCAGCATCAATTACCTACACGGACAGAGATTGCCTGGATCCATTCATGGCAGGAGATACAGCATTTGTTATGAATTGGGCTTATGTGTATGGATATGCAAATAATCCAGAAAATTCTACTGTTGCAGGAAATGTAGATGTATGTTTAATGCCTGGAACTGATAAAGCAGAAAGTGCTTCAGTAACTGGTGGCGGTGGCTTCGGAGTATTATCTACCTCAAAATATCCGGAGTATGCATATAAATATATTGAGTTATTTACTAGTGAGGATATTCAGAAATATGCATATGAGAATTATAATGTACTGCCGACAATTGATGCATTATATAAAGATGAGAATCTGGTGACTGAACATGAAGAGCTGGCTAAGTTTTATCCGCAGTTTGCAACAGCTCATCCAAGACCTCAGCTTGCTGATTATAGTGAGTGGTCTAATACAGTACAACCATTATTTTCGGCAGCGCTGTCAGGTTCAACTTCAATAGAGGATGCACTAAATCAGGCAGAAGAAGTATCAGAAAGTTTTGTGAATTAAATAGAGAATGGCAGGTAGGTAAACTGCCTGCCATTTTTAATATGAGGGTAAGAATATGAAGAGGAAGAATAAATCAAGTATATCACAAGCACGAACTGCTTATGGGATGATTACTCCTGCCATGCTGATTATCATGGGATTAGGATTATTTCCTGTTTTGTTTACATTGTGGTTCAGCTTAAATGATGTAAATCCAGGTAGTCTTGCAACGAAATTTGTTGGATTAAAGAATTATGCAGAAGTTATGAGTACCCATGCATTTTGGAATTCTTTAAAAATTACTTTATATTTTTCAGTTGTATCAGTGATAATTCAGATTATATTGGGAACACTTACAGCATTATTGCTGAATCAAAATTTTAAGGGAAGAGGCTTTGTGCGTGGAATTATTCTGATTCCATGGGCAGTGCCAACGATTGTAAATGCAAATTTGTGGAAATGGATTTTTAATGCGAACGCAGGAATTTTGAATAAAGTATTATTAAAATTACATTTGATAGATGAAAATATAGTCTGGCTTGGAAGTGGTAAGCTTGCAATTAATATGATTATATTATCAGATACATGGAAGATGCTTCCACTTGTTATCATTATGCTGCTTGCAGGACTTCAGACCGTGTCTAATGATGCAAAGGAGGCATCAATTATAGACGGGGCAAATGCATGGCAGAGATTTAAAGTAGTGTATTTTCCTGCATTAAAGCCAATGTATATAGTGGTTCTTGTTTTGCGTACAATTCAGACGATTCGAGTTTTTGATATTGTATATTCGTTGACGTCAGGTGGACCAAATGACAGTACACAGGTAGTAAGCTTTTATGCGTATCATGAAATCTTTGATTACTTACATTATGGTAAAGGTTCGGCAATATGCGTAATTATAGCAGTTGTTATATTGTTATTGAGCCTTCTTTACCTGAAAGCAGGAAAAACGGAGGATTAAGATATGAATCGAACGGTAAAGAGAAGAATAGGAAGGATATTATTATATTTGGCAGTGATATTATTGGTTCTTTGGACGCTATTGCCAATTATCTGGATGTTTATATCCAGTATCATATCAGAAAATGAATTGTTAAGTAGTGACAAAATACTGCCTACATCAATTACCTGGGAACGATACAAAATGTTATTGTGGGATAAAAATCCAACAAAACAAGTTGAAGTATTCCGAATGGCAATAAAAAACAGTTGCATTGTTGCGGGTACAACAACAGTAATTAGTCTTGTATTAGGTGCAGTGGCGTCCTATGCGTTTGCAAGATTACGCTTTCGAATGAAAAAACCAATGTTATTTGGAGTAATGTTTTTTCAGTTGCTACCACCAATTGCATTGGTAATACCGTATTATATCATGATTAGCCGGATGGGGCTGCTGGATCATTTGGGAACATTAATATTAATTAATACAAATGCAGTTCTTGCCTATGTAATCTGGGTCTTGAACGGATATTTTAAATCGGTTCCATTTGAACTTGAAGAAGCAGGACGGGTAGATGGTTGTAGTTGGAATCAGGTGTTTTGGAAAATTATTATGCCAACAGCATTACCGGGGTATGTTGCAGTAGGTGTTCTTGCATTCCTTATGGCATGGGATGAATTTCTGTACGCATTAATTTTTACTACATCAAAAACTTCGAAGACATTAACGGTTGCGGTATCAGAGTTTGGAACAAAGTATGGAATTGATTATGGAATGATGATGACTGCAGGATTGCTGGCTACAGTTGTACCAATGGTATTAGCACTAATTTTCCAAAGATATATTGTAGGAGGATTAACGGCAGGAGCGGTTAAGGGTTAAGAAAAAGGAGTAAAGAATGGAACACGGATTTAAGTGGAATTTTATTGACAAAAAAGGGACTTTTGTTTGTGAAAATGCCCGGGAAGTAAATCAATTATATTTTCCTATATGCAATGAGGCTGGAATGAAAGCATCGGTGACACCCTGCTTAAATGGAGATGCCAAAAAGAATCAAAATGAATTTTTGTATCTGCCAGTTTCAGTAGAGGACTTACATAATAATCGTTCTGGAAGAAATTTCTGGGTTTATACAAAAGAGCAGGGAGCATTTTCTGTGGTGGGAAATTCTGCAAGACAGAGAGCGGAGCATTGCTTTAAAGATGAAGAAAAATGGAATAAAATAGAGTGCGGTTTGCTATATCACAGCTTGTATTATGCAATCCCTGAATTGAAATTAAACTGTATTTTTACAACGTTTTGTCCGGCAAATGAGGATGTAGTAGAAATTAACAGGGTTATTCTGGAAAATTACGGGTCAGAAATTCTGGAATTTGTGCCAACAGCGGCATTCCCTATTTTTGGACGATCGGCAGATAATTTAAGAGATCATAGACATGCAACATCACTGATGCAGAGGATAACATTGGAAGAAAACGGGATTGTTGTAAAGCCAACGATACACCATGATGAAAGAGGTCATGAACCGAATGATACAAGTTATTTTGTATATGGATCAGATGAAAGCGGGCAGGCAGCAGTAGAAATGTTCCCTACAGTAGAGGAGTTTATTGGAAAGGGAGGAACATTAGACTGGCCTGGAACAGTAGTAGAAAATAGTATACCAGAACATGATATGACATATCGGAAAGATGGTATGGAATGCATTGGCGCAATGCGTTTTGCAAAGGTACGGTTAGCACCAGGCGAAAAAAAAGAATATATTATCTGCGCTGGAATTACTGAAAAAGAAAATTTTAACAAGGAGTTTGAAAAGTATAACAGTAAAGAAAAGGTTGAAGCTGCGTGGAAACAAAATGAAGAGCATTGGAATGGAGAAGCTGACAAGATAAAATTTCAAGGCAATTCAGATAAGTTTGATGGCTGGTTAAGGTGGGTAAGTATACAGCCTGTTTTAAGAAAAATATATGGTTGTTCATTTCTTCCATATCATGATTATGGAAGAGGTGGTCGCGGGTGGAGAGATTTGTGGCAGGATTATCTGACATTATTATTACAAAATCCAATGCGGGTTCGAAGTGTTTTTGTTCATAACATGAAAGGTGTCAGACTGGATGGAAGTAATGCAACTATTATTTTGGACGGTGAGGGCAATTTTCAGGCAGACAGAAACAAAATATCCAGAGTTTGGATGGATCATGGTGTCTGGCCATTATTTACATTGTTGTTATATATGAATCAAACTGGAGATATTTCTATTTTAGATGAAGAAGTGTCTTACTGGAAAGATGCACAAATTGAAAGAGCGAAAAGGATTGACACAAATTGGAAAAAAGAAGATGGAAATAGTCAAAAGACAAAGGATGGTGAATGTTATACCGGAACAATATTAGAGCATTTACTTTTAGAAAATCTAATTTGCAGCTTAAATATTGGAGAACACGGGAATATAAAGCTTGAAGATGGAGATTGGAATGATCAGTTGGATATGGCTCCGGATAAAGGGGAAACAATACCATTTACGGCTTTTTATGGAAAAAATATATGTGATATAGCAGATTTACTTGAGATTCAAATAGAGAAAGAAGACCGAAAAACGATTTCTGTATTTGAAGAAATGGAAGTACTGCTTGAGGGATTAAAGGAAAAGGAACCCCAAAAAGAAGTGGAAGTATTAAAGAAATATTATAAACACATAAGATTTGGAATAAGCGGGAAAAAGAAAAAAATACCGGTTTTAGAATTAAAAGATATGTTGCGCTGGAAAGGAAAACAATTATTGCAGCAGGTCCGAGAAAATGAATGGATTGAATTATCATCAAAAGAAGGCTTTTTTAATGGTTATTATAACAATGATGGAAATGCAGTTGATGGAATTCTTGGAGATGGAAAATTGCGATTTGGATTGACAGCCCAGACCTTTTCTATTATGTCAGGGGCGGCAACGGATGAACAGGTTCAAAAAACAATCCATGCTGTAAATAATTATCTTCCAGATAAAAATACCGGAGGAATCAGGCTGACGTTACCATTGGGAGATAATACCTGGAATTTTGGAAGAGGATTTGCACTTATTTATGGAGAAAAAGAAAATGGTGGCATGTTTAGCCATATGACAACTATGTATGCTTATGCGTTATATAGCAGAGGGTATGCAAGGGAAGGTTATCAGATTATAAAATCTATTTATGAACTTTCTACAAATACACAAATAGCACAAATATATCCTGGTGTGCCGGAGTATATCAGTAGCAGAGGAAGGGGAATGTATTCCTATGTTACTGGTGCAGGAAGCTGGACAATTTTTCTGATGCTGACACAGGTATATGGCATACGTGGGCAACTTGGAGACTTATTAATTGAACCAAAACTAGTAAAGGAGCAGTATGATTCCGGTGAAGTTTTAACAGTAGACACATTATTTGCGGAAAAAGAAGTATGTGTTTCTTTTTATAACAGAAAACATTTGGATTATGGAGAATATCAGTTGGGTGAACTTAGCATAAATGGAGAAGTATGGAAGAATCAGATAAATAGTACCTCTGTTGTGATACATCAGGCTGAACTGGAAGAAAAGCTTATAGCAGGTAGAAAAAATCAAATTTGTATCGAATTAGTGGAAAGGAAGGGATGATGTGATGGAACTTAAATTTCCGGTGGGATTAGAAAAAAATGAAGTTTTAATAGAAAGGGACGGAATAAAAATAGAAGTACCGTGGCCGGTTCAGATTCAGATTTTAAAGGAAAGAAACAAGAAAGCAAAGTATGATGTAATAAGAAATGAAAAAAACATTTATATTGCAGAAGCAGACGTAGAAGTAAATAAAGAAAATAGATTTCATATTACTGATATGTGGGAACAAAATACAAATAATATAAAATTGAGCAGAAAGGTGGCCTGCATTTCAGCAGAAAAAGAGACTGCTATCCGGATATCTACGGAATTCCATTGTAAATCAAAACATGCAAAAAATTTTGACGATTATCAATTTGTAATACCGGGAGCTTTTTATAATAAGAATGATACAGACCAGAATGGACAGGATGATTATCTTGGAACTTTCGAGCAGGATTATAAGGATGATAGAAATCCAAATTTGTCAGTGACAGGATTTGCAAAAAATGACAAGCAATTTATTTCACTAATTCGGGCAGATATTCCAAAGGTGGATACTACAATAACCAGAAAACAGATAGCGGAAAGGCATTTTGTTCATAATACAGATATTGGATCCCTGGGAATTGCACCGTCTGCAAATAGAATGGAAGAATTTTTGTTACGTTGTGATTATCCATTTTATGAAAGAAATTCATTTTGCTTAAATGTAGATGGATCGGAGTGGGCTGCATATCGAAAGATAAAACAGGGAGAAGAATTGGAAGTTTCATATATCCTGCAGTTTGGAGAAGCTGAAAATCTGACAGAAGCATCGTGGAAGACGAGCGTATTTCAGATGGAACGAATTCTTAATGATGATATCAGGCATCCATTTAGTTTAGAAGAAACAATACCATACAGAAGAGACTTATTACACAATAGTTTTAGAGATTTTCCGGAAAAGAAAAATCATCCTTGTGGTTATGTGTGTCATTTCTCGCCGAGAGAAAATTATGGAAATCAGAACGTACTGGAATATGGATTTTCCGGAAATCAGACTATGGTTTGCTATGAAATGCTTCGGGCTGCAGAAGAAACAGGAAAGGAAGAATATAGGGAAAGGGCATTAAAAACAATACAATTTTTTGTGGAACACTGTATTGCAGAAAGTGGTTTGCCGAATGCGATGTACAGTGTAGAAAAAGAAGAATTTGTTTATTGGTGGACTGGCGTATTAATGCCATTTCAGTATTCGGAAAACAGGGAAGAATTAGAAAAATTTCTGGGCAATCAGGTCGTAGGTGCAATGATGGGAATTGCAGAAAAATTAAAAGGAACAAAAGGAAATTATTGCCGGACTATGACGGAGGCTATGTATTATTTAATGCTCTGTTTTCTTGAGGAAAAGGAAAATGGAACATTACATAAAGACTGGCTGGATGTAGTGGTTGCATTTTGTGATAAAATGATTGAAATTCAGAATACAGATGGCTCCTGGTATCGGGCATATACGATGGAAGGTACTCCAATGACATATCCGGAAGAATGGTTTGGAAGTAATGTGATAGAGCAGGGGTCAGGAACAATTTTTCCGGGAGAAGTATTAGCATTAGTACATGAATACACCGGTAATGAGAAATATAGAAGTGCATTGTGTAAAGCTGCTGATTTTATTATGGAACATTATGTAGAAGATGTTTTATATCTGGGAGGATTAAATGATACAACACATAAAAAGTCTGTAAAGATAGATGCTGTTGGAGTAATGTATAATATGCGGACATTGTTGTTGGCATATGAAACTACCAAAAAAGAACGATATGTGTATGGCGCAAAATCGGCAGCACAGATTCTTGCATCATGGACTTATCTTTGGGATATTCCGTTTGATGAAAATACACTTCTTGGAAAGAATGATTTTGGAACAACTGGCTGGGCAGGGTGTGATGTTATTCCGGGATGTAGCTATGTGGACGATGAATTTGTAGAATTCGTACCAGATTTAATGCGAATTGCAGAGTATAGCGGGAATAAAAAACTGGCTATATTGGGAAAAATTGTAACATTAGGAATGCAGCACGGTTTATCTATGCCACAAAGAATGTATGGATATACAATGCCTGGAATTCAGTGTGAAGGATTTCTGACATCCTTATGGCTTTCTGATACAGATGATTTGGAATTTTCGGGAGCTGTAGCAAAAAATAAAGGAGATGATAATGATACTTGTAATGGACTGATAAATGGTCAGGCACTTTACAATCTCGATTCATTAAAAAGAAGATATCACACATTAGAGTTTGATAAAATAATTGAGCAGATATTTGCCGAGTAAAGTTATAATGCCTCATAGACATTTTATGCGTCTATGAGGCATTTTCTATAGAAGTTGGTATCGTGCCGATTAGTATCAGCAGTGCTCCCGGAATTTCAAAAGGAGTCAGAGTTTCGTGCAAAAGCAGAACAGCAAAGATAACAACCGATAGTGTTTGACAGAATAAGCAGTGTTCATTACAATGTTTTTAGAAAAAAAGAAATGGGGGAACAGAGATGTTAGAATGTGAAATTGAAATCGGAAAAGAAGAGCGGGATGCGCTGCTTGAAATTGCTTTGAATTCGAAGGAGTATCGAAAGAAAAGAAAAGTGGAAGCAATAAAATTTTCAATTCTGATTGTAGCTTGTATTTTGATTATAATATGGAGAGTAACAAATAGCGATACAAGGCTTGTTGTACTTTGCTCACTCCTGGCTGCATATAGTCTTTTTATGATATGCGGAGGAAGCAAGCTGATGCAGAAGACGGTATTAAAGAAATCTGTTACAGCAATGGATAAAGAACTAAAATCCGGTTATCGGAAGTATACTTTCAGTGAAGATGGAATTCTTTTAAAATCAGAAGTTTCAGAAGGAAATACTGCATGGACACTTTATAAGGATTGGGAAATCTATGGAAATTACATCTGCATCAGGAATCTGTCGAATGAAAATGTTCTTGTAAAACAGGATAAATTGTCGGCAGAAGAAAGGACATGGCTGATTGATTTACTGACCCGTCATCTGGGAAAAGCAGTAAATGAGAAATGAATGGAAAGAAAATAAATAAAAAATAGACGAAAAGAAAATGGGGGAACAGAGATGTTAGAATATGAAATTGAAATCGGAAAAGAAGAGCAGGATGCGCTGCTTGAAATAACTTTGCAATCGGATGGATACCGGAAGAGAAGAAAAGTGGTAACGATTACTTCTGTGATTATGTGCATAATCTGTCTGCCGTCCGGAATGTTAAGCTTTATGCTTGGCAGGGCAGAAATGGGTTCACTTTTTATGATTCTTTGGGCAGCTTTTCTATATTTTGCATGCGGCGGGAAAAAGGTACAGCAGAGAGCAAGACTTAAGAGATTTTATGCAAATGCACAGAAGGCACTGGTAAGTGGTCACCGCAAGTATATTTTCAGTGAAGAAAGCATCAGCATAAAATCAGAAATAGCGGAGGGTGTGAATCTGTGGACTGCCTATAAGGACTGGGGATTCTATGAAAATTATATTTATATCAGAAATCTGTCCAATCAGGTGATTCTGGTAAGACAGAGTGAGCTGTCAGCAGAAGACCATGCATGGCTGGTGGATTTGCTGACCCGTCATCTGGGCACAGCGCTGGCTTAGAGGAAGCAGAATGAAATGATGGAACGGAATCTTACTACAGGAAGTGTATTTAAAAATGTAATTATATTTTCGCTGCCATACCTTTTATCTTATTTTTTACAGACATTGTATGGAATGGCAGATTTATTTATCATCGGGCAGTTTGAAGGAGTTGCCAGCACTACGGCGGTATCCATTGGCTCACAGGTCATGCATATGATAACAGTTATGCTGGTGGGACTTGCCATGGGAACAACGGTCAGCATCGGACAGGCGATTGGAAGCAAAGATAAGAAACGGGTGGCAGAAGGAATTGGAAACACGGTAATCCTATTTATGGGAGTTGCCCTTGTGCTGATGACTGTGCTGCTTTTGCTGACAAAACTAATTGTAACAGTAATGTCTACACCACAGGAAGCAGTAATGGGAACGATATCCTATCTTACCATCTGCTTTATCGGGATTCCTTTTATTACAGCATATAATATTATCAGTGCAATTTTCCGTGGCATGGGTGACAGCAAGAGTCCGATGTACTTTATTGCCATTGCATGTGCAGCAAATATTGTCTTGGATTATGTATTTATCGGCGGTCTGCATCTTGGACCGGCAGGTGCAGCTCTTGGAACTACCTGCGCTCAGGTCATCAGTGTAATGATTTCCCTCGTTATGATTATAAGACAGCGGGAGAAATTTTCTCTTAGCAGAAAAGATTTCAGACCGAACCGAAATGTAATGGGACAGATTTTAAAAATCGGTATTCCTATTGCATTGCAGGACGGTTTCATCCAGGTGGCATTTATGATTATCACCATCATTGCGAACCAGCGTGGATTAAATGATGCAGCGGCTGTGGGAATCGTGGAAAAGATAATAAGCTTCCTGTTCCTGATTCCGTCCTCCATGTTATCAACTGTATCTGCACTTGGTGCACAGAATATCGGAGCGGGAAAGAGGCAGCGTGCCAATGAAACACTGCGCTATGCTGTGATGATTACAGTGGGCTTTGGAATTATCGTAGGAATCTTCATGCAGTTCTTCGCCAGTCCGGTGGTGGCGTTATTTACAGATGCATCGGATGCATCGGGAGCGGAAGTGGTACGTCTGGGAGGTCAATACTTAAGGGGATATGTCTGGGATTGCATGTTCGCAGGAATTCATTTCAGCTTCAGCGGATATTTCTGTGCCTGCGGCAAATCCGGCATCTCATTTTTACATAATATCATTGCAATTACACTGGTAAGAATTCCGGGCGTTTATCTGACTTCGACTTTATTCCCGGATACCTTATTCCCGATGGGGCTGGCAACGGCAGCAGGCTCCCTGCTTTCCGCAATCATCTGTGTTGTTGCATTTACAATCTTAAACCGGAAGGAAAAAATGAAAAAAGATTGATTTTGGCTAATAAAAACACCAGTGATTTAAAAATGTAAATACGAGGAAGGCTTGCATAATTCCTCCTGTTTTCCACATACTACCCATACAGCACAAAAATGGAAAGTATGTAGGAAACAGGAGGATTTTTTAATGAAAGCAACAGGAATTGTACGTAGAATAGATGATTTGGGGAGAGTTGTAGTGCCAAAGGAAATCCGCAGGACGCTGCGAATCCGGGAAGGTGACCCACTGGAAATTTTTACAGACCGGGAAGGTGAGATTATTCTTAAGAAATATTCTCCCATTGGAGAACTGAGCCAGTTTGCCGGACAGTATGCGGAGAGCCTGGCACAGAGCACCGGGCATCTGGTATGTATTACCGACAGGGACCATGTGATTGCGGCTGCAGGAAACGGAAAGAAGGAATTCGAAGGAAAGCCAATCAGCAGGCAGTTAGAGGAACTGATCGAAGACCGGAAAAATATTCTTGCACAGCAGGGAGACAGCAAATTTGTACGAATTACCTTAGATGATACCGGGAACTATCATGACCAGGCAATCAGCACGATTATCTGTGAAGGAGATGCCATCGGAGCAGTTGTTTTATATGAGAAAAATGAAACTGCAAAAATGGGAGAAACCGAAAGCAAGCTTGCTATTACAGCGGCGGGATTTTTAGGAAGACAAATGGAACAGTAGCCTTGTAACTTTTTATGGAACAGTGTAAAATAGAGCAATATGGAGGAATCCCATGTCCCATAAAGAGAAGAAAAAAAGAAAAAAGAAATACCGTGGTTTCTGGCTTTTTGTAAAGCTGCAGATAGTTCTGATACTTCTGGTAATCGGCGGGCTGGCGTATTACTATTTTGGCGGGTATGCCAGTCAGGTCAGTGCCATGCATGAAGAGGCAGTCCGGTTTGTAAAAGAGTCGACGAAGGACACATTTCGGGCGGAGCAGACCAGCCAGGTTTATGATGTGAATGGAACGAGAATCATGTCACTTCGTGGCACCAAGGATGTAAGCTATCTGACCAGTGATGAGATACCGGAAGAAGTCAAAGAAGCTATGGTCAGTATTGAAGATAAAAAATTTTACAGTCATGGCGGAATCGATTTTAAGGCAATTATCCGTGCAGTCTGGGCAATGGTGCGTAACGGAGAAGTAACCCAGGGCGGAAGTACCATTACGCAGCAGCTTGCAAGAACCATTTTCCTAAATAATGACAGAACGTGGCAGCGAAAAATGGAAGAAATATTCATTGCCACAGAGCTGGAAAAGAAATATACCAAGGATGAAATCTTAGAGTTTTATCTTAATAATATTTATTTTGGAAATGGATATTATGGCATTCAGGCGGCGAGCCGGGGATATTTTGATACAGATGTTTCATTTTTGTCATTGTCCCAGATGGCATATCTTTGTGCGATACCGAATAATCCGACGATGTATAATCCTTATAAGAACCCGGATAATACGTTAGGAAGACGTGACCGCATTTTAAAAAACATGTATGAGGATGGCAAAATCAGCCGCAGGGAATATAAGGATGCCAGACAGGAAACGATTGTACTCAGCACAGCAGAGCCAACAAAGCGTTATGATGCGGTAGAGACCTATGCCTGCTATTGTGCAACACGGGCATTGATGGAGCAGCAGGGCTTTGAATTCCGGACAGATTTTTCTTCGGAGGAAGATCGAAAGACCTATGAAGATGCCTATCAGGAGCAGTATAAAACCTGCGAACAGTCTCTTTATACAGGAGGTTATAGAATCTATACTTCCATTGATTTAAATATGGAAGAGCAGCTTCAGAATGCAGTGGATGAGAAGCTGCAGGATTTTACCGATGTCAATGAAGAGGGCATTTATACATTGCAGAGTGCGGCAGTATGCCTTGACAATGAGACTGGTTTTGTAAAGGCAGTCGTAGGCGGCAGAAGTCAGGAATATGACGGGCATATGCTAAACCGCGCCTATCAGAGTTACCGGCAGCCGGGTAGTGCCATCAAACCGTTGATTGTATACACACCGGCGCTGGAGCGGGGCTATACCCCGGATACTGTGGTGGAAGATGCACCGATTGAGGATGGACCGGAAAATGCCAGTGGCAGGTATCTTGGCAGCGTAACCTTGCGTTATGCAGTAGAAAATTCCATTAATACAGTGGCGTGGAATCTTTTAGAAGAGATGACTCCCACTACAGGAATTTCCTATCTGAAGGAGATGAATTTTGCAAAGCTGTCCCCGGAGGATGAAAGACCGGCGGCATCCCTGGGTGGATTTACCAATGGAGTCTCTCCGGTAGAAATGGCGGCGGCTTATGCCACCATAGAAAATGATGGAAAATACCGGGAGCCTACCTGCATTGTAGAGATACAGGATGCAGACGGAAATGCTATCTATCAGAAAATTGTCGATGAAAAGCAGGTTTATAAAACCAATGCAGCCCGTTGGATGACCAATATATTAGAGGGTGTTCTGACACAAGGAACAGCAAAGGGACTGGCATTGTCCGAGACTGCCAGTGCAGCGAAAACAGGAACCACCAATTCCAATAAGGATGGCTGGTTTGTAGGCTATACAAAGTATTACACCACCAGCGTCTGGGTTGGATATGATATTCCGGCAGAACTTCCAGGACTGACAGGAGCCAGCTATCCGGGAGAAATCTGGTATGATTATATGGAAAATTTACATAAAGAATTACCGTATGCAGATTTTGTGGCACCTCTTGGTACAGGCGATGTTGCGGAGAGTGACACAGATGTGACAGAGGGTAATGCAGCAGAGAATGATACCGTAGAGAATGACACTACAGGAGATAATACAGCTCCGGCAGAGGAAGAAAGGCAATAATATGGAAAAGAAAGCAGATTTAAAGACAATGACCTGGAAACAGCGAATCGGATTTGTCTGGGACTATTACAGGCTTGTAATACTGGCAGTAGTTGCAGTGATTATTTTGATTGGTATGACGTTACATCATTATATGACCACAAAGGAAGACGTTTCCCAGATTGTATTGGTAAATGCAAAGAGTATGCCGGCAGATGAAGAACCGGATTTCTCAGAATTCATGGAGCAATATGGATATGATACAGCAACCCAGGAGGTTGTGGTAAATGATGCATATTATGTGGATTTAACCAGCACCGATACCAGTAATCTCTATTCCTATCAGTCCCTGCAGACAGTGATTGCAGGCGGTGGAGTAGATGTTTTGGGCGCCGATGAAATGGTCTTTGAAAATCTTGCCCAGTCCGGTGCCATAGCAGATTTGACACAGTATTTTTCCAAAGACGAGCTAGAACAGTTAAAGGATTACATCTTCTATGTAGAGGATAAGGACACCGGAGATACTTTTGCAGCAGGCATCCGTCTGGGAGCCGGAAGCTGGCCGGTTGAACACGGTTATTATGAAAAGGAATGTATTCTTGGAATTGCCCTTGGCTCCGAACATAAGGAAGCAGCGGAGCAGATGTTCCGTTATTTGCTGGAAAAATCTAATTTAGACTAAAGAAAGCGCAAGATATAGACGATATAAAAATAAGAAATGGTACATTGTGTATATCTTGCGGAAAAATCTTGCGAAAGATGACAAAATGACCTATAATAAAACTACCTGGACCATGAGAAGATAAGGCAGATGAATCATAAATTATGGATGAAAAGATTTATAAAATAGGCGATTATGAATTCGAAACCTTAAGGGAATACAGGCAGGCGCAGGAAGATTTAAAGAAAATCAAGTATATTACCGATGAACTGGATATTTATGATCCGGAAGTGGCAATCCGGTTATATACCATGATGCGCACGAAGAAAATCCGTTTTAAAAGTGAAATCGGAAAATCGTTCTTCTGGTGCATTTCAGATATTGTTGCGGATAGTTCGCAGAACATGATAGAAGAAAAAATTGCCAAGGAAGAAGCGGAAGCAGAAGCAAAGCTGCCATTTCATTTTACCTGGCAGAAGGTGGTTGGCATCGTATGCATCATTGTTGCGACAGCCTGTATCGGATATTATGCGATTTCGGAATATGCGGATTATAAAGCTGCTAACAGGCTTAAGGATTTACAGAATAAGAAACAGAATAATGTAGTAGAGCACCTTGTAACAGGAACGGAGCAGATGAATCCGGAAATCACAGAAGGTGCAACCGAAACAGGAGAGACAACAGAGCAGCCGCTGATTATGTTAGAGGATTATGTTTCCCTGTATGCGGAAAATCCGGAATTAATCGGATGGTTACATATTCCGGATACGGATATTGATTATCCAGTCATGCAGTCTTCACAGGAAGAACCGGATTATTATCTGAAACATGATTTTGATAAAAATGACGACCTGAATGGCACCCTTTTTATCGATGCCAGAAATGATTACATAAACAGGGATACCAATATCATCATTTACGGACATAATATGAAAAGCGGAATGATGTTTGGCGAATTAAAGAAATATCTGGACGAAGATTTTTACAATGCCCATAAGACGATAGAGTTTAATACTCTTTATGAAAGAGGAGTCTATGAGGTCATTGAAGTGGGATTATCAGAGGTTCAGTATCAGGATGAAAATGTATTCCGGTATTATAATTTTCTGAATGCAGATTCCGAAGAAGAATATCAGGAATATTTAAATAATGTGGCACAGCTTTCTGTATATGGCACAGAGATAGACAGTGCTTATGGAGACCAGCTGCTGACTCTTTCTACCTGCAATAATTACACACAGGACGGAAGAATGTTTATACTGGCAAAGCGTGTGCAGTAAGTAGATAAGAAGTATAATGTATCAAGCAGATAAAGCTAGGAGAGATGAGAGATGCAGATATTGAAAAAAGGATTTTCTATTTTTACAGCAGTATGTTTGCTGCTGGCAGTGATGCCGGGACAGACCGTCCGGGCAGACGAGACAACAGATGAAAATGGATTTACAGTAGATGACAGTGGAACACTGGTTGCCTACAGCGGAGCCGGTGGAGCAATTACAATTCCAGAGTCGGTATCTACAATTGCAAGTGGTGTATTTGCATCAAATGCATCCATTACAAGTGTAACGATTCCATCTTATGTGACTGGAATGGGAACCGCAGTTTTCTATAACTGTACAAGCCTTGGTTCTGTCAACATAGAAGGAGATATCGGTTCTATTCCGGCAGAGACATTTTATAACTGTACAAGCCTTACCAGTGTATCTATTGGAACTTCAATTTCATCCATTGGTTCCCAGGCATTTGCAGAGTGCAGTTCATTATCCCAGTTTACAATTCCGGAATCCGTAGGAAGCATCGGGGATAAAGCATTCTATGATTGTACTTCTTTAACCGGAATTACAATTCCGGCTGGCGTTTCCAGCATCGGAAGCAACGTATTTACCGGCTGCAGCAGACTGGCATCCATCAGTGTTGCATCAGGAAATAGTACATATGCATCCAGTGATGGATGTCTATATAACAAAGCAATGACCAGGTTAATCCGTTGCCCGGAGGGAAAATCCGGTGCAAAAATTGCGACCAGTACTGCAACCATCGGAGCAGGTGCTTTTGCAAACTGCAAGTCGGTTACTTCACTGACAGTTCCGGATTCTGTTAATACTATTGAAACAGATGCGTTCAGCGGCAGCAGTATCAGCACAATTTTGATTCCGGCAAGTGTAACGTCAATCGGAAGCCAGAGCAGCTGGAGTCCATCCACAATTTCCGGTTATTCAGGAACACAGGCACAGGTATATGCAACCGGAAATGGAATCAGTTTCCAGAGCCTTGGAGGGGAGAATCCACAGCCGACTCCGGATAATGGAAATAATTCCAATAGCAATGGTTCAACAGATACTTCCAACAGCAACAACGGAAGTGGTTCCGCTACTACAGTAACCGGTGGCGGCACAGCAGTGACCGGCGGAAATGTGATTGGCGCTACCAAGAACAGCAATTCCGGCAAGACAGTAACTTCAGGCAGCCATGAGAAGGACAGCACACCGAAGACAGGTGACGGTATCAATCCGGTATTCTTCTTATGCATCGGAGTATTATTAGTAGGTGTTTACTTTGTAGTATCAAATCGTAAGAAAGCTGCATAAGTGATAAAAAATAAAAGAAGTAACTAACATAAGACAGTGAAAGAACAGAAAAGTTCCGACACTGTCTTTTTTACTTTACAGGAAATTGCTTTCCTGTAAAGTAAAAAACGCTCCGCGAGGATGCGCACTGGGCGTATAAGGTAGATGTCGCAAGCGACCGCCGCAGGCGCGGGAATGTGCCAAGGCACATTCTTTGTTGCTTGAGTAAAAATATAGTTGACAACAGAAATGCTTATGTATATACTTTGAGTTGCAAATAATTTGATAATCAAAATATTTGCAACTCAAAGTATTATCAAAGAAAAGACAAAAAAGGAGAACAAAATAATGTTAGAGAAATTAGCAGAATTAATCAAAGAGCAGTTAAACTATGATGGAGAGGTAAAAGCAGAATCCAATTTCAAGGATGATTTAGGAGCAGATTCTTTAGACTTGTTTGAACTGGTTATGAGCATGGAGGAGGAATTCGGTGTAGAGATTCCATCAGAAGATTTAGAGAAAATCGCAACTGTAGGAGATGTTATTGACTACTTAAAAGAAAAGGGCGTTGAGGAATAAAAGATGAAAACAAGAATCACAGAACTGTTAGGAATAGAAGAGCCTGTTATCCAGGGCGGAATGGCATGGGTTGCAGAATATCATCTGGCTGCTGCAGTATCTGAAGCAGGTGGACTTGGTATTATCGGTGCAGCCAGTGCTCCACCTGAAGTGGTTCGGGAGCAGATTCGCAAGGTGAAGGAACGCACCAGCAGACCATTTGGTGTAAACGTCATGTTGATGAATCCGAATGCACCGGAAGTAGCAAGGGTGATAGTTGAGGAGCAGGTTCCGGTTGTTACAACAGGAGCCGGAAATCCAGCCAAATTCATGAGTCTCTGGAAAGAAGCAGGTGTTAAAGTGATTCCGGTAGTAGCAAGTGTAGCTATGGCAAAACTTATGGTCCGCGGTGGCGCAGATGCTGTTGTGGCAGAGGGAATGGAATCCGGTGGCCATATCGGTTCCACTACAACCATGGCATTGGTGCCGCAGGTGGCAGATGCCATTGATGCACCGGTGATTGCAGCCGGAGGAATTGCAGATGGAAGAGGAATGGCTGCAGCATTTATGCTGGGTGCAGAAGCAGTTCAGATGGGAACAAGATTTGTGGCAGCCAAAGAATCTATCGTACATGCAAACTACAAAGAAAAACTGATAAAATCCAAAGACATTGATTCTGAAATAACAGGTTCCAGTACCGGACATCCAATCCGTGTCATCCGTAATAAGATGAGCCGTGAGTATCTGAAGATGGAAAAAGAAGGCGCAACATTAGATGAATTAGAACAGCTTACCCTTGGTTCCCTCCGCAAAGCAGTGATGGACGGCGATGTGGTAAATGGAAGTCTGATGGCAGGTCAGATTGCCGGAATGATACAGGATGAATTGTCCTGTAAGGAAATTATTACTTCTATCGTATCAGAAGCAGAACGTCTGATGAATCGGAAATAAGGAGAAGAAAATGAGTAAGGTTGTATTCATGTTCCCTGGACAGGGAGCGCAGTATATTGGAATGGGCAAAGATTTCTATGATGCCTGTGAAGAGAGTAAAGCCGTATATGAGCTTGCTTCAAAAGTAACCGGACTTGATATTGTAAAGCTTTGTTTTGAAGAAAATGAAGAAATCAATATTACAGAGTATACACAGATTGCCATGCTGACCACAGAGGCAGCAATTTATGCAGCATTAAAGAAAGCTGGAAAAGAACCGGCAGCTTGTGCAGGATTAAGCCTTGGAGAATACGGTGCATTGATTGCATCCGGTGTCATGAGTATGGAAGATGCATTCCGTGTCATTCGTGCAAGAGGAATCTTTATGCAGGAAGCAGTACCAACCGGCGGAGCAATGGCAGCAGTCTTAGGACTGGATGCGAAAGCGATTGAAGAAGTATGCAGCAATACCGAAGGAATTGTATCTATAGCAAATTACAACTGTCCGGGACAGATTGTAATTACAGGAGAAGAAGCGGCAGTAGAAAAAGCCGGTGCAGCATTAAAGGAAGCTGGAGCAAAGCGTGTGGTTCCATTAAAAGTGAGTGGACCGTTCCATTCCGCCATGTTAACCGGAGCCGGAGAAAAATTAGCAGAAGTATTGGAAAATACAAAGCTGCAGGACTTCACTATTCCATATGTAACCAATGTGACGGCAGATTACGTTACCACAACAGAACCGGTAAAAGAACTGTTAAAGAAGCAGGTATCTTCTTCTGTAAGATGGCAGCAGAGCATCGAGCGTCTGATTGCAGACGGTTATGATGAATTCGTAGAAATCGGACCGGGACATACTTTATCTGGATTTATGCGTAAAATCAACCGGGATGTCAAAACGGTAAGCATTGAAAAACTGGAGGATTATAAAGCCTATGTTGGAGAATAAAGTAGCACTGGTAACCGGTGCAGCCAAAGGAATCGGCCGTGCCATTGCACTTCGTCTGGCAGAAGACAAAGCAACGGTAATTGTAAATTACAATGGCAGTAAAGAGCGGGCTGAAGAAGTAGTAAAAATGATTACCGATATGGGTGGCAGAGCAGAATCTTATCAGTGCAATGTGGCAGATGACGAGGCATGTCAGACCATGATCAGGGATATCATAAAGAAATACGGACATCTGGATATTCTTGTAAATAATGCAGGAATTACAAGAGATAATCTTGTGATGAAGATGAATGATGAAGAATTTGATGCAGTCTATGAGACAAACTTAAAGGGTGTATTCCATACCATTCATCATACATCACGCTATTTCTTAAAACAGAAAAGTGGAAGGATAATCAATATATCATCTGTATCCGGAATTACCGGAAATGCCGGTCAGGCAAATTACTGTGCAGCCAAAGCAGGAGTCATTGGATTGACTAAGAGTGTTGCAAGAGAACTTTCCACCCGCGGTATTACTGCAAATGTAGTAGCACCGGGAATGATTGAGACCGATATGACAAAGGATTTACCGGATACGGTAAAAGAAAATATGCTTCATAACATTCCGCTTGGAAGAATCGGAAAGCCGGAAGAAATTGCGGCAGCAGTTGCATTCTTAGCATCCGAAGAGGCAGGTTATATCACAGGACAGGTGCTGGCTGTAGATGGCGGAATGACTATGTAGATGCAGAAATAATACTGGCTGATGAAAAAGCTTAGAAAGAACAGCGGATGACGAATGACGTGAGATGGATTGTTTAGATAGAGAGGATAAGAACATGAATCGTAGAGTTGTAGTAACAGGATTGGGTGCAATTACCCCGATTGGAAATAATGTGCCGGAATTCTGGTCTGCAGTAAAGCAGCAGAAGGTAGGTATTGGAGAGATTACACATTTTGATGCAACAGACTATAAATGTCATCTTGCAGCAGAAGTAAAGGATTTTGATGCAAAAGAATATATGGATTTCCGCTCTGCAAAGAGAATGGAAGCATTCTGCCAGTTTGCCGTAGTGGCAGCCGGAGAGGCACTGGAGGATTCCGGACTTTCCATGGAAGCAGAGGATGCATACCGTGTGGGTACTTCCATCAGTTCCGGAGTCGGAAGTTTACAGGCAATCGAAAGAGAGCATAGTAAATTATTGGAAAAGGGACCGGGAAGAGTAAATCCGTTATTTGTCCCGATGATGATTTCCAATATGGCAGCAGGAAATGTATCCATTCAGTTTGGATTAAAAGGAAAGAGCTTAAATATCAGTACCGCCTGTGCATCCGGAACGAATGCCATTGGTGAAGCCTTCCGTACCATCCAGTATGGTGATGCAGAAGTGATGGTAGCAGGTGGAACAGAAAGCTGCATTACTCCGCTTGGAATAGCAGGATTTACATCTTTAACCGCACTTACTTCTTCAGATGATCCAAAACATGCATCCATTCCGTTCGATAAAAACAGAAGTGGATTTGTTATGGGAGAAGGTGCCGCAATTGTAATTTTAGAAGAATTAGAACATGCCAAAAAACGTGGAGCGAAGATTTATGCAGAAGTAACCGGATATGGATGTTCTTCGGATGCATACCATATTACATCTCCGGCAGAGGATGGTGCAGGTGCAGCAACCGCAATGATAAATGCAATGAAGGATGCCGGTGTAAATCCGGAGGAAATTACTTATATCAATGCCCATGGAACCAGCACCCATCATAATGACTTATTTGAGACAAGAGCAATCAAGCTGGCGTTTGGTGAGCATGCAAAGGATATCCGGATTAATTCCACCAAATCCATGATTGGACATCTTCTTGGAGCAGCAGGAGCCATCGAGTGCCTGACCTGTGTAAAGGAAATCGAAGAAGGTTACATTCATGCAACCGTAGGTTATGAGATACCGGATGAAGAACTGGATCTGAATTATTGCAAAGAGGCATATGAAGAAGAAGTGCCATATGCCATCAGCAATTCACTGGGCTTTGGCGGACATAATGCAAGTCTGCTTCTGAAAAAATATCAGGCATAAAGGAGAAGGGAACAATGTCAGTACTGACAACGAAAGAAATTATGGAAATCATCCCACATCGTCATCCGTTTCTTCTGATTGACACGATTGAAGAACTGGTGCCGGGACTTCGTGCAGTAGGGAAAAAATGTGTTACCTTTGATGAACCTTATTTTGCAGGACATTTTCCGGGAGAACCGGTAATGCCGGGTGTTTTAATTATAGAAGCACTGGCACAGACCGGCGCGGTTGCAATGCTCTGTCAGGATGAATTCAAAGGAAAAACCGCATATTTTGCAGGAATCAGCAATGCAAAATTTAAGAAAAAGGTGGTTCCGGGGGATGTACTTGTTTTAGAGACAGAAATCATAAAAGTAAAGGGACCGATTGGAATTGGAAAGGCAACTGCAACAGTAGATGGAAAAATAGCTGCAACAGCAGAGTTGACATTTGCGATTGGAAGTGGTGAGTAAAGTGAGCAGATTACTGGATAAAATCAAGGAAAATAGAGCTGTAAAGGATGCCACAGAAGGTATTTTACAGGAAGAAAAAAAGAAAGAGGAAGTACTTTGTAAAGCCTGTGGCAAAATGGTAAACAAAGCAGAGGTAGTAAGAAACCGCTATGTCTGTTATGAGTGTGGAGCATATTTCCGCGTAAAAACCGGAAACCGCCTGAAGATGGTATTAGACCCACAGAGCTTTGAAGAATGGTTTGCCGAAGAGCATGGAACGAATCCGCTGGATTTTCCGGGCTATGTCGATAAGCTGACGGCAGTCCGTGAGAAAACCGGATTAAAAGAAGCAGTTACCGTAGGAAAAGGTAAGATTTACGGAGAAGATGCGGTTATTGGTGTGTGTGATGCCAGATTTATGATGGGAAGCATGGGTCATGCCGTCGGAGAGAAAATTGCGGGAGCAGTAGAACGTGCTACGGAAGAAAAACTTCCGGTTATTCTTTTCTGCTGTTCCGGCGGAGCCAGAATGCAGGAGGGTATTGTATCCCTGATGCAGATGGCAAAGACAGCAGCAGCTTTAAAGAAACATTCCGATGCCGGACTTTTATATATTTCTGTATTAACTGACCCGACAACCGGAGGTGTAACAGCAAGCTTTGCTATGTTAGGTGATATTGTTTTAGCAGAGCCTGGCGCACTGATTGGATTTGCCGGAGCAAGAGTAATTGAGCAGACCATCGGACAGAAACTGCCGGAGGGATTCCAGAGAGCAGAGTTCCAGTTAGAGCATGGTTTTGTGGATGCCATTGTAGAGCGGAAAGATTTAAAGAAACGTCTGTATGAAATCCTTCGTATGCATAAAGTAAGTGGATATGCCAAATTTGACCCGGCAACTGAAGTAGATGGAAGACCGACAGAGCTGATGCGGGAACGCGCTTACAATACAAAAGAAAAGAGTGCATGGGAAAAGGTTAAGATGGCACGTAAGGTAGACCGTCTGTCCGCAGAGGATTATATCAACAGTATCTTTACCAAATTCATAGAATTTCATGGAGACCGTTATTACAGGGATGACCCGGCAATTGTGGGCGGTATCGCATACCTTGACGGACAACCGGTTACGGTAATCGGAATCCAGAAGGGAAAGGACATGAAGGACTGCATGCGTCATAATTACGGAATGCCATCTCCGGAAGGATACCGTAAAGCAATCCGTCTGATGAAGCAGGCAGAAAAATTCCATCGTCCGGTTATCACCTTTGTTAATACAGCCGGAGCATTCTGCGGTATGGAAGCAGAGGAAGGCGGACAGGGAGAAGCTATTGCAAGAAATCTTTATGAAATGTCAGGGTTGAAAGTTCCGGTTATTACCTTTATGATAGGAGAAGGCGGAAGTGGTGGTGCATTGGCACTGGCAGTTGGAAATGAAGTCTGCATGATGGAGAATGCAACTTATTCCGTACTTTCTCCGGAAGGCTTTGCATCTATTCTCTGGAAGGATGGCAAGCGTGCCAAAGAAGCAGCAGAAGTAATGAAGATAACAGCAAAGGATCTTTTAGAACTTGGCATTATCGAGAAAATTATACCGGAGTATGGTGGAGCAGATGATGAGGCATTGAGTTCCATTGCAGTTTATATGCATAAATGTATCCGCGAATTTTTAGAATCATATGAAGGAAAAAGCGGAGAAGAGATTGCAAAAGCACGTTATGAACGTTTCCGTAAATTTTAAAGGAGCAGAGCATGAACATTCGAATATGTGGAACTGGAAGTGCGTTACCGGAAAGAAAAATTACCAATGACGATTTAAGTCAGATTATGGATACTTCCGATGAATGGATTTCCAGCAGAACAGGAATAAAAACAAGACACCTTGCAACGGAAGAGACAACAACATCACTTGCCACAGAAGCTGCAAAAAAAGCACTTGCAGATGCAGACATGAAGCCGGAAGAAGTGGAACTTATCATTGCAGCGACGGTAACACCGGATCATCTTGTGCCGACACTTTCCTGTGAAGTGCAGCGGGAAATCGGAGCAGTGAATGCCGTAGCCTTTGACCTTGGTGCAGCATGTTCCGGATTCTTATTTGCATTGAGTACAGCACAGGCATATATTGCCAGTGGCAGATTTAAAAATGCACTCTTAATCGGAGCAGAAGTACTTTCTAAAATTATGGACTGGAATGACCGCAGTACCTGTGTTCTTTTTGGAGATGGCGCAGGAGCAGCAGTAGTCCGGGCAGACGAAGAAAATATCTGTCATGTGGTGCAGGGCTCAGACGGTGCGAAGGGACTGGTACTGGCATGTGAGAACCGTCCGGTCAATAATCCATATCATAAGATGGAAAGTCCGCTGGGTTATGTAAGCATGAATGGACAGGAGGTTTATAAATTTGCTGTCCGCACAGTTCCGGCAACCATTACAAAGGTGCTGGAAGAGGCGGATTTAGAGGCAGAGGAAATTTCACTTTTCGTATTACATCAGGCAAACTTAAGAATTATTGAAGCGGTAGCAAAACGATTGAAACAGCCGATGGAGAAATTCCCGGTAAATTTGACGGAATGTGGCAATATTTCGGCAGCAAGTGTGCCGATTTTGCTTGATAATATCAACCGGCATGGTATGATACATAGAGGAGATAAAGTTGTACTGGCTGGTTTCGGCGGCGGACTCACATGGGGCGCAGCGGTACTGGTCTGGTAAAAGGAGATAAGAATGAATGCGGATAAAACCTTAAATGACATTCTGGTAAAGCTGTTTAATGATTTGATGGAAATTGAGGAAAAATGCTTAATCTCCGGAGAATTCATGAACATTTCCGGAAATGATATGCATATTATTGAAGCAATTGGTCTGGATGAACCAAAGAGGATGTCGGAAGTGGCGGCGAAGATGAATGTTACAACAGGAACCCTGACAAAAGCAATTGAAGCACTGGAACAGAAAGGTTATGTAAATCGTTGCAGAAATGACAGGGATAAAAGGGTAGTCCGTGTATCACTCACCGATTCCGGAGTCCGGGCATATGAGCATCATGCACGTTTTCACAGCAATATGATACATGATATCAAGGAGAGCCTGAGTGACCAGGAGAGTGAGATTCTGATTGGAACACTGGGAAAACTGGTGAAGTTCTTCCAGAAGAAATATGAACCATATCTGAAAAATAAAAAATAGTATATTTATACAAAAAAAGAAGTGGAAAAGGGAAATAAAAAACTGTTTTCTACTTCTTTTTAATTACAAAAATGAATTTTCCTGGTACAAAACTTGCAAAAAAGAAGAAAAAGTACACAAAAGTATAAAGTTTTTGACACAAATATGAAAAAAACGTTGCGAAAAAATTCATTTCATACTAAAATAGTAGTGTTGATGTATATATAATACTCAAATTAATATGTAAAGGAGATATAATATGAGCTACGTTGATGAAGTATTAGAAAGAGTAAAAGCAAAAAACGCTTCTGAGCCAGAATTCCTTCAGGCAGTAGAAGAAGTACTGGAGTCTTTAAGACCGGTAATCGAAGCAAATGAGGAGAAATATCGTAAAGAAGCATTACTTGAGAGAATAACCGAGCCGGATAGACAGCTTAAATTCCGTGTACCTTGGGTAGATGACAAGGGACAGGTTCAGGTTAATACAGGTTACAGAGTACAGTTCAACAATTCTATTGGACCGTACAAGGGAGGTCTTCGTCTCCATCCTTCCGTAAATATCGGAATCATCAAATTCTTAGGATTTGAGCAGGTATTTAAAAACTCTTTAACAGGACTTCCAATCGGCGGTGGTAAAGGTGGTTCTGACTTTGACCCTAAGGGAAAATCAGACCGTGAAGTAATGGCATTCTGCCAGAGCTTTATGACCGAGCTTTGCAAATATATTGGCGCTGACGTTGACGTTCCGGCAGGAGATATCGGAACAGGCGCAAGAGAAATCGGATACATGTTTGGACAGTATAAGAGAATCCGTGGAATGTACGAAGGTGTTCTGACAGGTAAGGGACTTACCTATGGTGGATCTTTAGCTCGTACAGAAGCTACCGGATATGGTCTTTTATACATTACAGAAGAATTAATGAAATGTCATGGTGAATCTATGGAAGGTAAGACAGTTGTTGTATCTGGTGCTGGTAACGTTGCAATCTACGCTATCCAGAAAGCGCAGCAGATGGGTGCAAAAGTTGTTACCTGTTCTGATTCTACCGGATGGATTTATGATCCGGAAGGAATCGATGTTGCATTATTAAAAGAAGTAAAAGAAGTAAAACGTGCTCGTCTTACTGAGTATGCTGCTGCAAGAAAGAGTGCAGAATATCATGAAGGCCGTGGCGTATGGCAGATTAATTGTGATATCGCTCTTCCATGTGCTACACAGAACGAGCTCCTTATCGATGATGCAAAACAGTTAGTAGCAAACGGATGTAAAGCAGTTTGTGAAGGTGCTAACATGCCTACCACCTTAGATGCAACCAAATACTTACAGGATAACGGAGTATGGTTCATCTGTGGTAAAGCTTCTAACGCAGGTGGAGTTGCAACTTCTGCATTAGAGATGAGCCAGAACTCAGAGCGTTTAAGCTGGACATTCGAAGAAGTAGATGCTAAGTTAAAACAGATTATGGTAAATATCTATCATAATATTGATGATGCTGCAAAACGTTACAACATGGAAGGTAACTATGTAGCAGGAGCTAACATCGCAGGCTTCGAAAAAGTAGCTGAGGCTATGCTCGCTCAGGGTGTCTGCTAATTAAGAATTTTTAAGTGAATAAATGATATGGAGAAGTCCTGTAAACCCAGTGTTTATGGGACTTTTCTTTATGTGTTGATAAGACATGCGAATTGTCAGAATATTCATGAATAGAAGATAATTTACGTTATTTTGAGGTCGTTATATACACGTGGTACACAAGTGATATACAGGTGGTATACACTCATTTTTACTGATTTTGAATGCTTTTTGAAGCATTTCATCCTTTACTTTTCAAGATGACACAAGGCTTATTCTGCAGGCTGTTCTATTGCAATTACAAGGATTTTCTGTTGCTGAAATTGTTCTGATATAGGATATATAGTCACTACTTTTAGGGGGGAAGTTCATATTTGCACAGTTGATTTGATGTGTGGGAATCAGTATAATTTGCAATGGATAAAATCAAAGAGATCTATCGAGCAAAATATAAATTTGGCGTTATTTTGACTTTTATCTCTTAATATAAAAGGCGAATATATGAAAAAGGAGTTGCATTATGAGATATAAAGTATTGGTTATAGATGATGAAGAAATGATACGCACGATGCTCAGTAAGTGCCTGGATGCAGAGGGTTTTCTGGTATATGCGGCAGAGAGTGCAAAAAAAGCATTGGAGCTGATGTCTGTTACACCAGATATTATACTGTTAGATATAAATATGCCCGAAATGGATGGATTGGAATTATGTCAATTTATTAGGAAACATATATCCTGTCCGATTGTTTTTCTGACAGCAAGGGTAACGGAACAGGATTTAATTAACGGCTTATCAGTTGGCGGAGATGATTACATCACAAAGCCGTTTAGTGTTGATGAATTGTTAGCAAGAATTTCTGCACATCTGCGGCGTGAAGAAAGGAAAAGTACTGTATCAAATCTAAAATTTAATAATGAACTAATTATCGACTACAACAGCAGAACAGTTTTTTGGGGGAAGGAACAGTTGGAATTCTCAAACAAGGAATTTGAGATTATTCAATTTCTCTCGCAAAATGCTGGAATGGTTTTTGATAGGGAAACCATATATGAAAAACTTTGGGGTTATGACGGTGAGGGAGATAGTATCGTAATTAAAGAACATATCCGAAAAATACGAAACAAACTATCAATTTACACCGACAAAAACTACATTGAAACAGTATGGGGGGTTGGATATAAATGGATAAAATAAAAACATCATCACTCAAAAAGTCTATGACCATAACATTTTTGATTACAATATGTGTGATTGCCATATTATCTGGCATTACAATTTTTACGGCAAATCAAGTACAGCAAAAAATATTGGAAAATCGGTACTTGACTATAAAACCATTAAATTTTCAATTAGACGAAAATACAGGTGCGTATGTATTTGATATAAATAATTCTGAAATTGAATGGCAGTCGTTAAGTGTCGGAGATAATGCAGCTTATTACGGGTGCTATGTTGCAATGATAGGTCTGCCTATTCTTTATATTGTTGGCGGTATTGGTGCTGCGACAGCAATATATTATCGCAGAAAGCTGCGCACACCTATTGCACAGTTACAGAATGGAATAGAAAGTATACAAAATAATGACCTCGATTTCAATATCAAGTATGATGGTGATGATGAATTAGGGCGATTATGTCGTTCTATGGAAAAAATGCGCAAAGAGCTACGGCAGAATAATAAAGCATTGTGGGAGTCATTAGAGCAAAGAAAATTGTTAAATGCTTCAATTGCACATGACCTTCGGACGCCGATTACTGTTCTGAAAGGCTATCTTGACTATCTGGAGAAGAATATCCCCCAAGATAAACTTACAGAAGATATGCTGATGGAGACATTGTCGTCTATGCAGGGGGCTACAACACGGCTACAGCAATATGTCGATTGTGTTCGTGACATTGAAAAAATAGAAAATATTGAAATTAAACGAGAGCCACAGAACACAGCCGCATTACTTAATGAAATTGAAAGTGATATCCGTCTGTGGGCAAAAGATAAGGATATTATTTTTACAGGTAATATTTCCACGACAACCGTAAATATAGATAAAAGCGTTTTCTTTCGGATTATAGACAATCTTGTGCAGAACGCATTAAGATATGCCGAGAAACAGGTTGATGTGCATTTTTCACGAAAAAATAAGTTTATCGTTGTTACAGTAAAAGATGACGGACAGGGCTTTACAGATACAGATTTGATGCAGGCAACAACTTTGCTTTACAGTAAAGATAAAGGTAATGAACATTTTGGAATAGGGCTTACGATTTGTAAATTGCTATGTGAAAAGCATGGCGGATTACTCTGCATTTCAAATATTAAAAATTCTGGAGCGTGCGTAACTGCCAAAATAGAAGTTTTTTAGAGCTCTTTTCGGAAAATTGACTTTTAGATATTAAAATCTCCTTACAACACAAGTAAGGAGGTCTTTTATGGAAATTGTAATTAACAATCTTTCAAAAAGATACGGAAAAAAAGAAGTTCTTTCTGATATATCACTTTCTATTCCTGCTGGAATGTATGGGCTTCTCGGACGAAACGGAGCAGGAAAAACGAGCTTAATGAGGATTTTAGCAACGCTTTCAGTTCCGACAAAAGGTGAAGTAATGATAAATGGTGTTTCAATAAAAGAAACAACCAAAATCAGAGAGATGGTGGGTTATCTCCCACAAGAGTTTTCGTTTTACAGAAATATGAGTGTTTATGAAGCAATGGATTATCTTGGATTGTTGTCTAACATTCCAAGTAAACTCCGAAAGAAAAAAATTTTTACATTGCTTGAACAAGTAAACCTACAGGATAATGCCCGAACAAAAGTAAAAGCATTATCTGGCGGAATGAGAAGACGCTTGGGCATTGCACAAGCATTATTGCACGACCCACAAATCCTCATTGTTGATGAGCCAACAGCAGGGCTTGACCCAGAGGAACGTATTCGTTTTCGTAATCTGCTTTCCGAGTTTGCTGACGAACGGATCGTTTTGTTGTCAACGCATATTGCTTCCGATGTTGAGTCCACCTGCGAGAATATTGGTGTATTAAATGAAGGCAGGTTGATTTGGGGCGGCAGCACGGAAGAATTGATGCAAAAAGCCGAGGGTAAAGTTTACCTTATCACGGCTACAAAAAAGCTTGATAAAACTATCAAAGACAAATATTGTGTTTTGAATATCAATACTTCTCGTTCTGGTACACAGTATAGAGTTTTATCAGATACACCACCCGAAGAAAAACACAAGCTCCAAAATCCTACTTTGGAAGATGGCTATATGTATCTGCTTAGTCAAGTGAACGGAGGTGTTGTACGATGAAGCTATATATTAGAGAATGTCGCAGAATAGCGACAAGCATTATATTTTATTTATTCATTGCCGTTTTAGTTTTTAGTTGGTTTCAGAATTTTCGAGGTGTAACCAAAACAGAAATTGATTGGGCAAATGGCATTAGTCCTGCAAATATTGGTTTTGAGCGGGCTTTGCTTTCAAAGCCTCGTCCCGATGATGACTATTTTGGGAACAAGACATCGGAGGATAATCCAGAGGCAATTATGACGGGTGTAACAAGGGCGTTGTTGGCAGAATATGAAAGTAATAGTTATGCTACATATCCGGTTGGATACTATAAAGCAATTACATTGAGTGGCGATGAGCAAAGCCGTGTGCTTGAGATAATATGTGAAATAACAGGCTTAACAGAAGAACAATTAGAGGATTTACCAGACGACTATTTCCCTGCTATAACAGGTACAATTATTTCATTTGATGCTATGACCGTTGATGAAAATGGCGATTTAACAACAAAAATGGAAAATAGCGAAGAAACTGATGCAGAGCAAGATAAAACCAAACATTTTACTTCACAGGTCACTTACGAGCGTTTCAAAGAACTGATGCAAGAAATGGAAAATATCATAGGGGAAGAAGGCTCAATATATTCAACAGAAATGATGATTACCTATTTTGGTATGTCGGAAATGACTTATGAAGAAGCATACGCAGAGTACAATAAAACGATTGAGAAAGACAAGATAACAGGCGGTTTTGCTCGGTTGTTCTGCGATTATATGGGATTGGTATTAGGTTTGTATCCAATTTTTATTGTGGTGATTATGTGGCTTTTTGACCGTACAAGTAACACATCTGAATTGATTTACTGCAGAAAGATATCCACGCTCAAACTGGTACTTTCAAGGTACTTTGCAAGTATAACAATGGTTTTGATTCCTGTTATATTGTTGAGCTTTGAGTCGCTCATACCTTTGATATCTTTTGTGGCAGACAAAGGTATTCCAATAGATGGCTTGGCGTACGTCAAATACATTTTGTGGTGGTTACTTCCTACCGTAATGATTGTTTCTGCAACAGGTATGTTTTTCACTTTATTGACCGACTCACCGATTGCCATTGTCCTACAATTCTTGTGGTGGATGATTGATAAAGGAATGACAGGTTTATCGGGTGATACGAGTATTGCCACTTTGATGATACGACATAATACATTGCGAGGCTATGAAATTATACAGGAGGGATTTGAAACGATTTGTATGAACAGGCTTTTATTAGTAGGGCTTAGTATTATGTTTGTCATTCTCTCTGTATGTGTTTTAGGACAAAAACGGAAAGGAAGAATAAATGCAACGAATATCTATGGCAAATGTTTTGGATATATTCAAAACAAATTTTGGGTTAAGCCTGCAAAATAATTTGCTCCTTGCAATTTGCTATCTGTTGCTAATTCCTATCATAAGAGGAACAGCAAATTTAGATGCAGTACGCTCAGCGGAGTGTTTGGAACAATCAGTAACACTCGTAGGAATATTTCTTATTGTTCCGCTTAATGCTCCAGAACAGTCAAAGGCAATACAAGAGATAATTGGCACAAAGAAATTGCCACAATGGCTAATCCTATTTGTACGACTAATAATGGCCTTGGTAACACTTATTATTTTGACAAGTATATTTGCAGGAATAATGAAAGAAAATAATTGCACCTTTCCTGTTATTCCCTATGTTACAGGAACAATCATAAGTGAGTTGGCATTGGGAAGTGTCGGTTTCTTTATATCGGTATTAAGTAATTCCGTTATTGCAGGTTATTTAACATCAATGGGATATTTCCTCTTTAATTTTCTTGGGGACATATCAAGTAAAAGTATTTTTTATCTGTTTTCTATGGGAATGGGTAATTATATGGAAAAACTGTGGCTTTTTTTGCTTTGCATATTGCTTATAACAATAGCATTGATTTATGAAAAGAGGAAGAAATTCTGAACCATATAATATTCAGTGTCAGTACGGGAGGGCAGATATTGCAAAGTACTTGTAATATCTAAAATTAAAAGCTGTAAAATTCCACGTTGAATTTTACAGCTTTCTTGCGTATAATATATATAAATGAAGAAGCAATATCAAGGAAAGGAAGTTGATTTTATGCCAAATATATTACCTGTATCAGATTTAAGAAATTATAATGAAGTGTTGAAAAATTGCCAGGTTGGAGAACCCGTGTTTTTGACGAAAAATGGCAGAGGCAAGTTTGTGGTTATGGATATTGAGGACTATGAGCGTGAAAAGGCTGAGAAAAAGCTGTTGATGAAGCTGCAGGAAGCAGAAGAAGCAGTTAAGGATGAAAGTACCTGGATGAGTTTGGATGAATTGAAGAAATCTGTCGGTGTATAGCTTATGATGAAATTACGGATTAACCCTATTGTAGCAGAGGACTTGAAAAACATTAAAGAGTATATTGCAGAAGATAATGAAGAAATGGCAGTAAAGACCATTCAGGAGATATATGCTCGAATTGAGAATATACAGCAATTTCCGTATATGGGAGCTGATCTTACTAAGAGGGTCAGCTTTCGGACGGATTATAAATATGTAATTTGCGGAAATTATGTTGTTTATACCAATATTGATTCATTAGTAGTGAGGAAGTCTTTAGTAAAATACGAAATAGTATTATGGAACGATTACCTTTTTTTATTATTTACATACAGAACTTGCAGAATGTAAAAAATTATTTGATTTTCCACAAAAAATAGAAATGCTGTTTGTAGTTGATGTTGAGAAAATTAATGAAAATCTAAATAAATTACAAAGAGCAGACAACTTCTATCTGGACTTTCTGCTTAGAATTGCAGAGGGGATTGAAAATAAATTAGAAAATATAACAAATGACAAAGAAAAGTTGCTAAAAGAATATGAATTTTACAATTTGTATAGTTTGTTAATATATTGTGCAATGCATGAAGTTTTGTCGGAATCGTGATTCCCTAAAAAACAGAACTCTGATTTCCATACGCCGGACAGGTGATGGATTTCACCCCGGATTATTCATACAATGCCATCCCAACCTCTATTTCCAGTGGAATTTCTTTCCTGCTTGGAGTATAATAGAACGAACAACGGGAAGGAAAGAGACCGGAGGCAATTTAGATGCAGAAAAAAGAAAGAAATGAAGAATTAGAATATATAGATGACTTTGAGAATATTGAAGAACCGGAAGAGTCAGAGGACAACCGGGAAGAATTAGAAGAACCAGAAGAGGAATATTCAGAAGGCGGCAGACGCAGGAAGAAAGGAAGAAAATCCGATACAAAGAATGCAGCTTCTGTGGCAGGGGAATTTCTAAGCTGGGTAATTACGATTGTAGCAGCGGTGCTGATTGCTATGTTTTTAAATCGTTTTGTGTTAATTAATGCAGAGATTCCATCTGGTTCCATGGAAAATACAATCATGACCGGAGATAAGCTGATTGGATTCCGATGGTCATATCTGTTTTCCGGACCGGAGCGGGGAGACATCATTATCTTTAAGTTTCCGGATGATGAGAGCCAGAACTATGTAAAACGTGTCATTGGCTGTCCGGGAGATACGGTAAAGATAGAAGATGGCAAAGTATATGTCAACGGAGAACTCTTAGAGGAGGATTATCTCAAAGAGACATGGACGGTAGCTACAGGACCATATACCTTTGAAGTGCCGGAGGACAGCTATTTTGTAATGGGAGATAACCGGAATAACTCCTATGATGGAAGATACTGGACCAATACCTATGTGAAGAAAGATAAAATACTTGGAAAAGCGATTTTCCGATATTGGCCACTGAAGAATTTTAAAATATTGAATTAGTGCGGAATAAATAAGGAAGCAAAAGGAGAAGATTTATGATAACATTATTAGCCCGGATATTTATCCGGGAAGATGACAAGCCGGAGAAGGTACGGCTTGCCTACGGTATTTTATGCGGTATTGTAGGTATTTTGCTAAATGTATTATTATTTACAGGAAAATTTATTGCGGGAACCATCAGTAAATCCATTGCAATTACAGCGGACGCATTTAATAACCTGTCGGATGCCGGCTCATCCATTGTAACATTGCTGGGCTTTAAACTGGGAGCAGCAAAGCCGGATCCGGAGCATCCATTTGGACATGGAAGAATGGAATATGTTTCCGGTCTTGTGGTTGCTGCAGTTATTTTAATTATGGCAGTGGAACTGATACAGGATTCCATCAGAAAGATTCTTCATCCGGAAGCAACGGAATGCTCTGTATTAATTATCATGATTCTGCTGATATCGATTGCTGTAAAGCTGTATATGACCTTCTACAACAGGAGAGTCGCAAAGAAGATTAATTCAGCGGCTATGCGGGCAACGGCCATGGACAGCTTAAGCGACAGCATTACCACATCTGTGGTTTTAATCACCACATTGATTGCAGAATTTACGTCAGTCAATATTGACGGCTACTGTGGTGTGGCGGTAGGACTGTTTATCTTATATGGTGGAATTAATGCAGCGAAGGAGACTTTAAATCCACTGCTGGGACAGCCGCCGGAGGAAGAATTCGTAAAAGAGATAGAACATCTGGTGCTGGAAGAAAAAATGATTATCGGTATTCATGATTTAGTCGTACATGATTATGGACCGGGACGTCTGATGGTATCACTACATGCGGAAGTGCCGGCAGAAATGAATATCCTTGTAATACATGATATGATAGACAATGTAGAAATGAAATTGAAAAGGGAACTGAATTGTGAGGCTGTCATACATATGGATCCGGTGATTACCGGAAGCAAGGAACTGACCGGGATAAAAGAAACGGTTACAGGTATTTTGAAGGATATTGATGAGGTCATTACCATGCATGATTTTCGTATGGTTCAGGGACCGACCCATACCAATCTTATCTTTGATGTAGTGATTCCATTTGGCTACCGTTCCAGTGATGAAGCTGTGTTGAAAGAACTGGAGCATCAGGTAAAGGAAAAGCTGGGCGAACAGTATCATATCGTGGTCAACGTAGACAAAAATTATGTGAAATAAAAGAAATAACAAAACCCCGATGGGAGAAATCTGATAGTGATATGTACCCAGAATCCTGGACACATATTTATGAACTAGGCTGAACACATGGATGCT